>JADGHI010000082.1 GCA_019689515.1 Acetobacteraceae bacterium
AAATACAATGGGCCTGCGTTCCCTCGGGGGCCGGCGCCTAAGGGCGCGCGGCGAGCTTAGCAGGAGGGCGGGCGGCGATGTCGCCTCACATCGCGCACCCGGCGCCCGCCCGCCCGCGGTTCAGGAGGCGACCGACGGCGGCACCGTGCCCAGGCGCGGGTCGATGGGCAGCAGCTTGTCGAGGCTGGTCAGGCGCTCGAACAGCGCGGCCGCCTGCAGGGCCCGCGCCTCCTGCCGTGGCGGCGCGGCGATCTGCAGGCCCACCGGGCGGCCGTACTGGTCGAAGCCGCAGGGGACCGCGACGGCCGGGCAGCCGGCCAGCGTGATCGAGGCGTTGATCAGCGACGCCGCCATGTAGTTCTCGAGCTTCTTCCCATCCACCATCTCCGGGTGGCGCAGCATCACGTCGAAGGCCGGCGTGGCGGCACCCGGGGTGATGAACAGGTCGTAGCGCGAGAACAGCGCGGCGACCCGGCGATACCAGGCGGCGCGCTCGCGCTCCGCCCAGGCGAGGCGGCTCGGCGTCGCGGCGAGGCCGCGCTCCGTGTTCCAGATGATGTCGGGCTTGATCAGGTCGCGATGGGTCTGGAGCTGCAGCTCGCGGTCCACGACGAATTGCTGCGAGCGCAGCACCAGGAAGACCTCCTCGAGCGGCCCCAGATCGGGCGCGGCGATCTCGACGGTGCAGCCGAGTTCCTCGAAGCGCCGCACCTCCCGCGCGCAGATTTCCCGCGTCTCACGGTCCACGGCGAGGCCGCCGTTGAAGTTGGGCGTGAAGGCGATGCGCAGCGGCAGCGCCCGTTCGGCCTCCGCGACGGCGCGCGCATAAGGGACCGCGGGCGCGTCGTAGGTCAGCGGATCGAGCGGGTCCCAGCCCGCCATGGTGTCGAGGAACAGCGCGAGGTCCGGCACGTTGCGCGCCATCGGCCCCTGGACCGAGAGCGGGGAGAAGAGGTTGTTGCTCGTCCCGCGCGTCACGCGGCCCGGCGAGGGCCGCAGCCCGACCACGCCGCAATAGGTCGCAGGCCGCCGCAGCGAGCCGCCATGGTCGGAGCCGTGGGAGAGCCAGCACTCGCCGGTCGCCAGCGCGACCGCGCCGCCGCCGGTCGAGCCGCCGCAGGTCAGCGAGGTGTTCCACGGGTTGCGCGTGCGGCCGAAGACCTCGTTGAAGGTCGAGCCGCCGGCGCCGAATTCCGGCGTGTTGGACTTGGCGATGACGATGCCGCCCTTGCGCTCGATGCGCTCCACCAGCGGGTGGGACTTCTCCGGCACGTGGTCCTTGAAGATCGGCGAGCCGTAGGTGGTGCGCACGCCGGCGACGTCGGTGAGGTCCTTGATCGTCACCGGCAGTCCGGCGAGCCAGCCAGGCTCGCCCTCCGCTTCGCGTGTTCCGGCGGCGCCGCTCATCAGCCGCTTCGCGTGGTCGCGCGCGCGGTCGAGGCAGAGGGTGGGCAGCGCGTTCACTGCTGGCTCGACCTCGGCGATGCGCGCCGCGGCGGCGTCAATTAGCTCCAGTGGCGAAACCTCGCCGCGCGTAAGCTTCGCCACCGCCTCGGTCGCCGTGAGGCGGATGAGCGCGTTGTCGGACATGCCGGCTTCCTCCATCAGACTCGGCCGCATTGCAGCCCGGCCCACGGGGCGCGGCAAGCGGTGCGCAGCGTCCGACGGATGTCCGCCAGCCCGGCTCCTCGTCGGCCGGGCTGTGGTCCAGCCGACGAAGGGCTAGTCGCCTAGCGTCTCCAGCAGGGCGCAGAGCGTGGCGCCGCGCGGCGCCAGGTCGGGCCAACGGATGTGCTCGTCCGGCGCATGCGCGCCCGCACCGGTGCAGCCGAGCCCGTCGAGCGTCGGCACGCCGAGCGCGGCGGTGAAATTCCCGTCCGACCCGCCGCCGCGATAGCCCTTCGGCAGGTCGTAGCCCTCCGCGGCGGCGAGCGCGCGCGCCTTCTCGTACAGCGCGAGAACCGCCGGGGTCTCGGCGAAGGGCGGGCGGTTCATGCCGCCGGTGACGGTGATCTCGATGCCCTCCTCCGGGCTGCCGGCCATGCCGAGGATCAGGCGCTCCAGCCGCTCGCCGTCCTCCGCGGTGGCGACGCGGAGGTCGATCTCGCAGCCCGCCTCGGGCGGGATCACGTTGGGCCGGGTGCCGCCGCGGATCGGGGCGACATTGGTGGTGACGCCGCGGTCGAGGTCCACCAGCGCGTGGATCTCCAGGATCTTACGCGCCAGCGCCACGACCGCGCTGCGCCCGTCCTCCCAGTTCCCGCCGGAATGCGCGCTGCGGCCGCGCACCTGCATCTCGAACCGGCCCACGCCCTTGCGCGCGGTGACACAGGCGCCCGCGGCGCCCGCCGCAGGCTCGGGGATGAGCACGGCGCAGGCGCCGCGCGCCTCGCGCTCGATGATGGCGCGGCTGGTCGGGCTGCCCACCTCCTCGTCCGGGGTGAGGAGCAGAACGATCGGGGCGCGCGTCAGCGTCTTCTGCCGCAGGATCTCGCGCACCGCGTGGAAGGCGAGGAAGCTGCCCGCCTTCATGTCGAAGATGCCCGGGCCGTAGGCGCGGTCCCCCTCCACGCGGAAGGGCATGGAGCGCGCCAGGGTGCCGTGGTCCCAGACCGTGTCGAGATGGCCGGCCACGACCACCGGGCGGCCCTGTCCGACCCCGGGCGGCGTCCGGGCGATCAAGGTGTCGCCATAGCCGTCACGGCCGGGGATTCGCTCGATTGTGGCGCCAACGGCGCGCAGTTCGCCTTCGGCGATGTCCAACAGCCCGTTCACCGCCCTGGCGTCGGTGGTCGGCGTCTCGTGCTCGACCCAACGGCGCAGTTCCTCGAGCAGGCGTTCGGAAGTGCCGATCGCGGTCCGCGGCATGGGGTGATTCCTGTTCCGTGACGGGCGGCTTCTGGCAGGGGGGCTGTGGCTTGTCCATCCGCCCGACCGGATGGTAAGCGAGATTGCCGCAGTGCAGCAAAGGAACCCCCTCGCAATGGCCGCGAACGGCCACCTCTATTTCGAAGACCTTCAGCTCGGCCAGAGCGCGAGCTTCGCCAAGACCATCACCGAGGCCGACATCCTGCTCTTCGCGGGGGTTTCGGGCGACACCAATCCGGTCCACATCGACGCCGAGGCGGCGTCGAAGAGCCTGTTCAAGGAACGGATCGCCCACGGGATGCTCAGCGCCTCGCTGATCTCGACCGTGCTCGGCACGCGGCTGCCCGGCCCGGGAACGATCTACCTGTCGCAGAACCTGAAGTTCCGCGCGCCGGTGCGGATCGGCGCGACGGTGACGGCGACGGTCGAGATCACGGGGCTCGATCCCGACAAGAAGCGCGCCACCCTGCGGACCGTCTGCACGGTCGAGGGCAAGCCGGTGATCGAGGGCGACGCGACCGTGATGGTGCCGTCGCGGAACGGCAACGGATCGGCGGCGTAGCGCGGGCGCCGACATGCGACGCGTCTGCGTGTTCTGCGGCTCCGCCGAGGGGCGCCAGCCGGTCTACAGGGAAACGGCGGCTGCGCTCGGCAGGGCGATCGCGGCGCGCGGGCTCGGCCTGGTCTATGGCGGCGGGGCGGTCGGCCTGATGGGCGTGGTCGCCGAAGCCGCCATCGCCGCGGGGACAGAGGTGATCGGCATCATCCCCAGCGGCCTGCTGCGCCGCGAGGTCGGGCTGCGCTCCGTGCCCGACCTGCGCGTCGTCGATACGATGCACGAGCGCAAGGCGCTGATGGCGGACCTGGCGGACGGGTTCATCGCGCTGCCCGGCGGCTGCGGCACGCTGGAGGAGGCGATCGAGACGCTCACCTGGACCCAGCTCGGCATCCACGACAAGGGATTGGTGCTGCTCGACGTCGCGGGCTACTGGGGGCGGCTGTTCGCGCTGCTCGACCAGATGGTCGAGGAGGAATTCATGACACCCGCCACCCGCAGCCTGGCCCTGCGGGCGGAGACGCCGGAGGCAGCCCTGGACGCGCTGGCGACCTTCCGCCCCCCACCGCGCCCGCGCTGGCTGGGCGAGGAGGAGACGTGACCGCCCCCCCGGCGGAGGGCTGCGGCGGCGGTGGAACCTCCTCGGGCCGGCCACAGGTCGTCACCACCTGGGAGGGCCTGCCGGAGGCGCTGCGCGGGACGACTGTGGCGCTCGGCAATTTCGACGGGGTGCACCGCGGCCACGCGGCCGTGCTGCGGGCGGCGCATGCGGCGCGGCCGGACCTGCCCCTCGCCGCCCTGACCTTCGAGCCGCATCCGCGCGAGCATTTCCGGCCCGACGACCCGCCCTTCCGCCTGACCCTGGCGGAGACGAAGGTGGCGCTGCTCGGCGCGCTCGGGGCCCAGGTGGTCTATGTGATCCCCTTCACCGCCGAATTCGCGGCCATGCCGGCGGAGGCCTTCGTCGAGGAGGTGCTGCACCGGGGGATCGGGGCGAAGCACCTCGCCTGCGGCGTGGATTTCGCCTTCGGCCACCGGCGCGGCGGCGACGTCGCCCTCCTCGCGCGAGAGGCGGAACGGCGCGGAATCGGGCTGAGCGCGGTGCCGCACCTCTCGGATGCGGGCGGGCCGATCTCCTCCACCCGCATCCGGCGCGCGCTGCAGGACGGCTACCCGGAGCGTGCGACGGAGATGCTCGGGCGGCCCTGGGAGGTCCGCGGCCGGGTGGAGCATGGCGACAAGATCGGCCGCACGCTCGGCTGGCCGACGGCCAATATGTGGTTCGGGCGGCAATTGGAGCCCGCGCGCGGAGTCTATGCGGTGCGCGTGGTACTGCCGGACGGAACGTTGCGTGACGGCGTGGCGAATGTCGGGCGGCGGCCGACGCTCGGTGGCGATCCGCAGACGCGGCTGGAGACCCACATCTTCGATTTCGAGGGTGACCTCTACGGGCGGGAAATCGGCGTGCGGCTGGAGCATTTCCTGCGGCCGGACGCGAAATTCGCCGACCTGGAGGAACTGAAGGACGCCATCGCCGCCGATGCGGAGGAGGCGCGGCGGGTGCTGGCGGCGGGGCCGTCGCATGGCTGAGGGGGCTCAGGCCGCGGCCGGCGACGACCGGACGAGGCCGGCCGCCGACACGCCTTCGCAGCCGCCGCCCCCGGCCGGTGGCTTGACCCGCGCCCGGCTGGCTCCGCATATGAAGGGGATGATCCGGCGGGCGCACTTCCGAATTCCCGGCCCGGTCCTCCGCTGAGGGCCGGGATCCGATCGACGCGCGCCACCCCTGACGCCGCCCCTTCCGAGGCGGCCCGAGACCTCCGCCGATGACCAACGCCCCTGACGCCGCGACTGCCGCGCCCCGCGACTACCGCGCCACCGTCTTCCTGCCCGCAACCCCCTTCCCGATGAAGGGCGACCTGCCGAAGCGCGAGCCGCAATGGCTCGAGCGCTGGGCGCGCCTCGACCTCTGGACGCGGCTGCGGGCGCAGTCCGCGGGGCGGCCGAAATTCGTGCTGCACGACGGCCCGCCCTACGCCAACGGCAACATCCACATCGGCACGGCGCTCAACAAGATCCTCAAGGACGTCATCAACCGCGCCGCGCAGATGGCCGGCTTCGACGCGGACTACGTCCCCGGCTGGGACTGCCACGGCCTGCCGATCGAGTGGAAGGTCGAGGAGGACTACCGCGCCAAGGGGAAGGACAAGGACGCCGTCCCGGTGCTGGAATTCCGCGCCGAGTGCCGCGCCTTCGCGGAGCACTGGCTGAAGGTGCAGCGCGACGAGTTCGCCCGTCTCGGCGTCCTCGGGGACTGGGCGCACCGCTACGCCACCATGGACTTCGCCTCCGAGGCGGCGATCGCGCGCGAGCTTGGGAAGTTCCTGCTCAACGGCTCGCTCTACCGCGGGCTGCGGCCGGTGATGTGGAGCCCGGTGGAGAAGACCGCGCTCGCCGAGGCGGAGATCGAGTACCACGACCACGTCTCCCCGACCCTGCACGCGCGCTTCCCGGTCCTGCGTGCGGGGGCGGAGGACCTGGTCGGCGCGAGCGTGGTGATCTGGACCACCACGCCCTGGACCATCCCCGGCAACCGCGCCGTCGCCTACGGGCCGGAGATCGACTACGCGCTGGTGCATGTGGAGGGCGTGGCGGACGGGTCGCTGCTGGTCCCGGGCGAGCGGCTGCTGGTCGCGCTGAAGCTGCTGCCGGAGTTCGAGAAGGAGGCCGGCCTCGGCGCCCACACCGTCCGCCGCGTGCTGAAGGGCGCGGAGCTCGCCGGTGCGATGGCGGCGCATCCGCTGCGCGGCAAGGGCTACGACTTCGACGTGCCGCTGCTGCCCGGCGACTTCGTCACCACCGAGGCCGGCACCGGCTTCGTCCACATCGCGCCCGGTCACGGCGAGGACGACTTCAACCTCGGCCGCGAGCACGGCCTGCCGATCCCGGAGACGGTGAACGACGACGGCACCTTCACCGTCCAGGCGCCGGGCTTCACCGGCCTGCACGTGTTCAAGGCGCATGACGCGATCTACGCCGCGATGCGCGAATGCGGCACGCTGGTTGCGACCGGCCGGATCACCCACGCCTACCCGCATTCCTGGCGCTCCAAGAAGCCGGTGATCTTCCGCGCGACGCCGCAGTGGTTCATCGCGATGGACGACGCCAACCGCATCCGCGCCAAGGCGCTGGAGGCGATCGCCCGGACCCGCTTCGTGCCGGAGGCGGGGCGCAATCGCCTCTCCTCCATGATCGCCGCACGGCCGGACTGGTGCGTCTCCCGCCAGCGCGCCTGGGGCGTGCCGATCCCGGTCTTCGTCGAGAAGCGCACCGGGGAGCCGCTGCGCGACCCGGCGGTGATCGAGCGCATCTCCGCCGCCTTCGAGGCGGAGGGCGCCGACGCCTGGTACAAGCCCGGCGCCGCCGCGCGCTTCCTCGGCGAGGGGCGCGACCCGGCGGACTACGAGCAGGTGATGGACATCGTGGACGTGTGGTTCGAGTCCGGCTCGACCCACGCCTTCGTCCTCGGGCCGGCGGGAGGGCGCGGCCTGCCTTTCCCGGCCGATCTCTACCTGGAGGGCTCGGACCAGCACCGCGGCTGGTTCCACTCCTCGCTGCTCGAGAGCGTCGGGACGAACGGGGTGGCCCCGTTCAAGGCGGTGCTGACGCACGGCTTCGTGCTCGACGAGCAGGGCCGCAAGATGTCGAAGAGCCTCGGCAACGTCGTCGCCCCGCAGGATGTGATGAAGCAGTACGGGGCGGACATCCTGCGCCTCTGGGTGATGAACTCCGACACCACCGAGGACCTGCGCATCGGGCCGGAGATCCTGAAGCAGCAGGCGGAGCTCTACCGCCGCCTGCGCAACACGCTGCGCTGGCTGCTCGGCAACCTCGCCGGCTTCTCGGACGAGGAGACAGTGCCCTACGCCGAGTTGCCGGAGCTGGAGCGCTGGGTGCTGCACCGCCTCTCCGAGCTGGACGCGCGGCTGCGGCGGGCCGTGGAGACGCACGACTGGACCGGCGTGTATCCGGAGATCCACGCCTTCTGCGCGACCGACCTCTCGGCCTTCTACTTCGACATCCGCAAGGACTCGCTCTACTGCGACCGGCCCGACAGCCACCGCCGGCGCAGCGCGCGCACGGTGCTGGATGCGCTGCACCGCTGCCTCTGCACCTGGCTCGCGCCGGTGCTGGTGTTCACGGCGGAGGAGGCGTGGCTGGCGCGCTTCCCGGACGAGACGGGCAGCGTGCACCTGCTCGACTTCCCGCTGGTGCCGGAGGGATGGCGGGACGAGGCGCTGGCGGCGAAGTGGGAGCGGATCCGCGAGATCCGCGGCGCGGTGACCGCGGTGCTCGAGACCCATCGGCGCGAGGGCCGGATCGGCGCCAGCCTGCAGGCGGCACCGCGGCTCCGGCTCGGGCGCGGGGACCTGGAGCTGCTGAGCCCCGCGCAGTGGGCGGAGGTGTGCATCGTCTCCGCGATGAAGGTCGTGCCGCAGGAAGGGCCAGCGCAGGAGGAGGTGCCCCCGGTCGTGGAATTCCAGGCCGCCCCCGGCGCCAAGTGCGAGCGCTGCTGGCGCGTCCTGCCCGAGGTCGGCCGCAGCCCCAGGCACCCGACCCTCTGCCTGCGCTGCGAGGACGCGGTGGAGGCCCATCCGGCCTTCTCCCGCGCGGCCGAGTGATGCCGGCGACCACCCTGCGCACGGACGCGACCGGTCCCGGCCACCGCCCCGGAACGCCCGGCCCGTGAGTCTCCGCCTCGGCCTCCCCGTCGCCGCCGCCGTCCTCGCCGCCGACCAGGCGAGCAAGTGGTGGATCCTGGAGGTCCTCCGCCTGCCGGAGTTGCGCAACGTCCCGGTCCTCGCTCTCGGCCCGGTCGGGCTCGACCTCACCATGGTCTGGAACCGCGGCGTCACCTTCGGGCTGCTCGCCGGCGATTCGGGCTGGCACCAGCTCGTTCTCGGCCTGCTCGCCGCCCTCATCGCCGCCTTCCTGCTGCGCTGGATGGCCCGCGCGGAGCCCAGGCCCGTCGCCGTCGCCCTCGGCGCGGTCATCGGGGGGGCGGTCGGCAACCTGATCGACCGGCTGCGCTTCGGCGCCGTGGTGGACTTCGTGGACGCCTACGCCGGGTCCTGGCACTGGTACGTGTTCAACCTGGCCGACGCCGCCATCGTGCTCGGCGTCGCGGCCCTCGTCGCGGATGCCTTGTTCCGGCCCAAGAGCGCGGCTAAGGAAAGCACATGAGGCAGCGCCCCCTTCATCGCGCCGCTGGCGCCCGCCCTAACGCGGCCGCCATCGTCCTCGTCGCCGGCCTCGCCTCCGGGCTCGTCGGCTGCGGGCCCGACACCGCCCGCACCCTCGGCTTCACCCGCGACGCGCCGGACGAGTTCACCGTCACGACCCGCGCGCCGCTCTCCATGCCGCCGGACATGACCACCCTGCCGCCGCCCCGGCCCGGTTCGGCGCGCCCGCAGGAGGCATCGGCCCGCGAGCAGGCGGAAGCCGCGCTGATCGGGGGCGCCGCGCTCAGCGGCCCGGCCGCCGCCCCGGTCCGCCCGAGTTCGGGCGAAGCGGCGCTGCTGGCCCGTGCCGGGCACGGTGCGCCGCCCGACATCCGCCGCCGGGTGGACGAGGAGGCCCTGCGGCTGGAGCAGCCAGACCGCTCCTTCGTGGACCGGCTGATGTTCTGGCGCGAGCCGCCGCCGCCGGGCACCCCGGTGGACCCGCAGCGCGAGGCGCAGCGGCTGCGCGAGAACGCCGCGCTCGGCCGCCCGCCGACCGATGGCGAGACGCCGATCATCCAGCCTCGCCGGCGCGGGGTGCTGGAAGGGCTGTTCGGGAGCCTGTTCTGAGGCGGACGAGCGCCCCAGGGGCATTGCCAGTCGCGTGCGGCGCCCCAACTTTGGCGCCATCATGCCCCTCGTGACCCGTCGCAGCATCACCATCGGCGCCGCAGCGGCCGCTACCGCAGCCGTGGTCGCCGCTCCCTCCTCCCCGGTCGCTGCCGCCGATGCGGCCGAGGCCGATGCCGGTCCGCCGGTCCCACCGGCCGAGCGCCCCCTGTTCGGCGCGCAGCTCTGGCGCCTGCCGCACAACGGCCTCACCGTCGCCTTCGTCGAGAACCGGCGCGCGCCCGTCGTCGCCCAGTACCTGTTCTACGGCGTCGGCGCCGGCGAGGACCCCTCCGGCCAGTCCGGCGTGGCCCACTTCCTTGAGCACATGATGTTCAAGGGCAGCCGGAACGTCCCCTCCGGCGCCTTCTCGCAGATCGTCGCGCGCGAGGGCGGCAACGACAACGCCTTCACCTCGCGCGACGTCACTGCCTATTTCCAGCACGTCGAGGCGTCGCGCCTGCCGCTCGTCATGCGCATGGAGGCGGACCGCGTCGCCGACGCCACCCTTGGCGCCGAGGAGTTCGAGGCCGAACGCCAGGTCGTGCTGGAGGAGCGCCGCACGCGCACCGACAGCAACCCCCGCGCCCGCTTCCGCGAGGCCTTCGACGCCGCCCTCTGGGGCCCGCAGCACTGGCACGGCCGGCCGATCATCGGCTGGGAGGACGAGATCCGCGCCATCACCCTCGACGACCTGCGCGGCTTCTACGCCCGCTGGTACGCGCCGGAGAACGCGGTGCTGGTCGTCGCCGGCGACGTGCGCGAGGCGGAATTCCGCCGCCTGGTCGAGCAGGAATATGGCACCATCCCCGCCCGCGAGGCGCCGCGCCGCATGCGTGCCCCCGCTCCCGCCGCGCCGCACGAGCCGCGGCTGATCCGGCGCGACCCCGGCGTGCGCGAGGCGGCCTATGCCCGGTCCTGGATGGCGCCGACCCTGACCGCGGGCGAGACGAAATACGCCTATGCGCTGGAGGTGCTCGCGCATCTGCTCGGCGGCGGCCAGGGCAGCCGGCTGTTCAAGGCGCTGGTCGAGACCGGCCTCGCGGTCGGCGCGGGCGCGGGCTACGACAGCGACTCGCTCGGCGCCGGCACCTTCTCGGTCTACGCCACGCCGCGGCGGGAGGTGGCGCCGGACCGGCTGGAGAGCGCCGCCGACGACGTGCTGAAGCGGCTGCTCGACGAGGGGCCGACCGAGGAGGAGGTGGCGCGCTCGATCCGGCAGATGACGGCGGGCGCCCTGCTCGCGCTGGACAGCCTCGGCGCCGCGCCGCGCATGATCGGCGGAACGCTCGCGATCGGCCTGCCGATCGAGGCCGTGGAGTACTGGCCGGCCAGGCTGCGCGCCGTGACCCGGGCGCAGGTCGCGGAGGCGGCACGGGCCGTGCTGCCCGCCGCGCCCAACACCGTCGGCTGGCTGCTGCCTGCCGACGCCCCGGCCGGGAGCGTGCGCGGATGAACACCATCGCGACGACCCCGCACCGCATCCCGATCCGCGCTGTCGAGGCGCCGGGCGGCCTGACGGCCTGGCTGGTCGAGGACCATTCCGTGCCGGTCGTCTCTCTGGCCTGGTGCTGGGAGGGCGGCGCCTCGCTCGATCCGCCGGAGCAGGTCGGCGCGTCGGCGATGGCCGCGGCCCTGCTGACCGAGGGAGCCGGCGAGCTGCGCGCGGCGGAATTCGCCGATGCGCTGCGCGATTCCGCCATCGGCCTCGGCTTCGAGGCGCAGCGCGACGGGTTCGAGGGTGGCTTCCGCGCGCTCTCGACCGCGCTGCCGGAGGCGGTGCGGCTGGCGCGCCTGGCGATGTCCGAGCCGCGGCTCGACGCGGACGCGGTGGAGCGGGTCCGCGCCCGCGCCATCGTCGTGGCGCGGCAGAGGCTGGAGACGCCGCGCGGCCAGGCGAGCCGCGCCTTCTGGTCCTCCGCCTACCCCGCCCACCCGGTCGGCCCCCCGGGCGGCGGCCCCCCCGCGGGGCAGGCGGGG
>JADGHI010000083.1 GCA_019689515.1 Acetobacteraceae bacterium
TCCCGAGCCCTCCCATCACGCAGATCATGAAGGTGATCGGCCCGAAGGAGAGGCCGACGAAGGGATGCACGTCGAGCTGCACGACGAGCAGGCAGGCGGCGAAGCCGGCGAGCGTGCCGCCGACCGCGGAGGTGATCAGGTAGATCCGGCGCGGATCCACCCCCATCAGCGGCATGATCTCACGGTCGCGCGCGATGGCGCGGATCGCGGTGCCGACATAGGTGAATTTCAGGAAGGCCCAGAGTGCCGCCGCCCCGGCGAGCGCGGCGAGGAATGCCGCGAGCTTGGTGCCGGAGATGAAGACCTCGCCCACCTCCATCGGCGGCATCTCGACGCCGAGGCTGCGGAAATCGGTCGAGAAGACCAGGGTCGCGGCGCCCTGCAGCACGAACAGCACGCCGCCCGTCGCCAGCACCTGGTTGATCGGCGGCGCATGCAGCAGCGGCCGCACGACGAGCACGTGCAGCAGGACGCCGAGCGCGGCGACGATCGGCAGGCAGGCCGCGAAGGCCGCGGCGAGCGGCCAGCCGGCCTGGGTGTAGAGGAACCACACCGCGTACATGCCGACCATCACCAGCTCCGCGTAGCAGAGCCAGATCACGTCCACGACGCCGAAGACGAGGTTGAGGCCCAGCACCGGCAGGGCGAAGACCCCGCCGAGCAGCACGCCGTTCACCAAGGCCTCGAGGAAGAAGGGGTCCATGCCGTCTCCCTGTTTGGGCCGCCGCTCCGCGCCTCGGCGATCGGACGACGGCCTAGTGCATCCCGAGATAGCTGCGGCGGATGGCGGGATCGGCGGCGAGGGCGGCGGAGCTGCCCTCGGCGGCGACGCGTCCCGTTTCCAGCACATAGGCGCGATCCACGACGCGCAGCACCTGCGCGACGTTCTGCTCGACGATCAGCACCGTCAGCCCCTCCTCGCGGATGCGCCGGACCAGGGCGAAGACCTGCTGCACCACGATCGGCGCGAGGCCGGCGGAGGGCTCGTCGAGCAGCAGGATGCGCGGCCCCGACATCAGCGCGCGTCCGATCGCGCACATCTGCTGCTCGCCGCCCGAGAGTGTGCCGGCGAGTTGGTGGCGCCGCTCCCGCAGGCGAGGGAAGAGGGTGAAGACGTAGTCGCGGCGCTCCGCGAACCTTGCTCGCGCGCTCCGCGAGTAGGCGCCGACCTTGAGGTTCTCCTCCACGGTCAGGTGCGGGAAGAGGCGCCGGTTCTCGGGCACGTGGGCGATGCCGAGCGAGGGCAGCGCGTGCGCCGGCACCGCCGTCAGGTCTTGCCCGCCGTAGCGCAGCGTGCCCGCGGTCGGGCGCAGCAAGCCAGAGATCACGCGAAGCAGGGTGGTCTTGCCCGCGCCGTTCGGGCCCACGACGCCCACCGCCTCGCCGGGCGCGACGTGCAGATCTACGCCGAACAGCGCCTGGAAGTCGCCGTAGCTGGCGCGGATACCGGACAGCTCCAGGGTCGCGGCCGCGGATGCGGTCGCGGCGGCGGTGCCACCCATGCCCCGGGCGTCCTCGACCGCCGCGCTCATGCGGCGCGCGCCTCGGGCGGGCCGAGATAGACCTCCGCCACCTTCGCATCCTCCTGCGCCGCCTGGGGCGTGCCCTCGAAGATCACCGCGCCGTGGTCCAGCACGACCACGCGGTCCACGACCGAGAGCAGCACGCCCATGATGTGTTCGACCCAGACGATGGTGACGCCGCGCTCGTCTCGGATGCGCTTGAGCATGTCAGCGGCGGCGCGCATCTCTGCCGCGTCGAGCCCGCCGAGCGACTCGTCGGCGAGCAGCAGCCGCGGCCGGGTCGCCAGCGCGCGCGCCAGCTCCAGCTTCTTCAGCCCCGCCGCGCCCAGCCCAGCGACCGTCGCGTGCGGGTCGTCGGGAAGCTGCGCCAGGCGCAGCGCGTCGCGTGCCCGTGCCTCCGCCTCTGCGTGCGTGATCGTGCCGCCCGCGCCGTAATGGGCGGCGAGCGTGGCGTTCTCGAGCAGCGAGAGGGTGCGGAAGGGCCGGGGGATCTGGAAGGTGCGCCCGATCCCCCGCCGGCAGACCTCGTCGGCCGAAAGGCCGCCGATCTCCTGGCCCTCAAAGCGCACCGAGCCCGCCGTCGGCTTCAGCATGCCGGCGATGCAGTTGAAGGTCGTGCTCTTGCCCGAGCCGTTCGGGCCGAGCAGCCCCAGGATCTCCCCCTGCGCGACCGAGAAGGAGACCCCGTCCACCGCGGTGAAGCCGCCGAAGCGCTTGGTCAGCCCCTCGACGGCGAGCAGGGGCGCCGCAGCCCTCACGAACGCGCCGCGTAGGCGTTGGAGGCGGGGAGCGGCAGCACCGGCGGGCCGCCGGCGATCTCGGTCGGCCACACGACGCGCGCCTTCGCGTTCTCGTACTGCATCACCACCGGGAAGGCGCGCTCGTTCTGGCCGGAGAGCGCGTTGCCGGGCGGCAGGAACTTCACGCCGTAGCCCTGGATCGTGCCGCCGACCGGGACGTCCACCTGGAGTGCCGCCTCGCGCAGCGCGTCGGCGGTCATGCCGCCGGTCTTCCTCACCGCGGGCGTCAGCACCTGGGTCAGGAAGATCCAAGTGTTGTTGAAGCCCATCGAGGCATGGGTGGGCAGGTCGTTGACGCGGTGCTTCGCCTGGTAGCGCTGCACGAAGGTTCTCGCCAGGTCGCCCACGCCGGGCTGGAGCTTGGACCAGTCCAGCATCTGCGTCCCGGCCGGGTCCACGTTGCAGAAGTGGTCCACGTCCTTGCCGAAGGTCTCGGCCAGCCGGTCGATCTGGGAATAGCCTGCGCCTTCGCCGATCAGCATCTTGAAGCGCAGCCCGCCCGACTTCGCCTGGCGCAGGAACAGGGTGATGTCGGGGTTGTAGCCGGTGTGCAGGATGACGTCGGGACGCTCGCGCCGCAGCTTCGTCACCAAGGTGGAGAGGTCGGGCGCGCTCGCCGAATAGCCCTCCTTCAGCACGATCGTCATGTTGCGCTTCTTGGCCGCCTCCTCGGTCGCGTTGGCGACGCCGACGCCGTAGGGGCCATCCTCGTGGATGATGGCGAGCCGCACCCGCTCGGGCGGGGTGTTCAGGCGCGCCTGTGCGTGCTCGTGGACGAAGGCGATCGAGGCCTCGCCGTACTGGTCGGAATAGACCGTCGGGCGGAAGACGTAACGCAGGTTGCGGTCCTTCAGCACCGCCGTGGAGATGGCGCTGGTGATCCACATGATCTTCCGCGCCTGCTCGAAGCGCTGGGCGAGCGGCACGGCGTGCGCCGAGGAGTAGATGCCCGTCACCACCTCGAGCCCTTCCTGGCCGAGGAGGCGCTCGGCCTCGTTGATCGCGACGTCGGCCTTGCTCTGGCTGTCGGCCGTCACGGCCTGGACGGGGCGGCCGTCCACGCCGCCACGCTCGTTGAACAGTTCGATCGCGACCTCGGCGCCCCAGAAGAGCGGCTGGCTGCCCGCGCCGGCGAAGGGGCCGGAGAGGTCGGTCATCACGCCGACTCGGAGCGGCTCGCCGCGGGCAGGGCCGGCCTGTTGCGCGCGGGCGGCGGCCGGCACGGCGGCGGCGAGGAGGCCGGCCGCGCCTGTCTGCAGCAGGCCACGCCTGGTCGTTCCGGTGGTGTCGGGCATTGGTTCGTTCCTCCCAGGGCCGTTCCCGGCCAGCCGTCGCGCCCTCTTGCCGGGGCGCGGTTGTTGTCTTGGCCGTTCAGCAAATGACGCAGGCCGGCGTCTCGTCAAGCAGCGAGCGAGGCGGAGCCTCTGGCCCGGTCGGAGCCACGCCGGAAAGGCAGGGGACCAACAGCGCCATCGAGGACTCGGCAGAGCCGGCGCCCGCGCAGGTCCGAGGAAGGAGGCGCTCCGCGGTCGCACCGCCTTTCCCTCCGCGAGTCGATACGCGGCGTTCGCAGGGGGCGACGCGCCAAGGCGATGTGGCCCGACCCATCCACGCCCAACGGGCCGACCGCCCACCGTTCCAACAGATTGACCCCCGGCTGGCCGCGGCGCAGTCTTCCCGGAAACCGCACGGATAACGCTTCCCGATGACCAGCCCCGGCGTCGCTTCCCCTGGCTCCGATGCGTCGTCGTCGTCGCGGCGCCAGGACATCCGCATCTGCACCCTGATCGGCTTCGGGCACTTCCTCAGCCACTTCTACATGCTCTGCCTGCCGCCGCTCTTCCTCGCCTGGCGGGCCGAGTTCGAGGTTTCCTACGCGACGCTCGGCCTCGCCACCGCGGTAATGAGCGCGACCACCGCGGTGCTGCAGACGCCAATGGGCTTCTGGATCGACCGCTACGGCGCGCGGCCCTTCCTGGTCGGTGGCACGCTGCTGATGGCGCTCTCGATCTCGGCGATGGCCTTCGCGCCGGCCTTCTGGGTGATCGTGGCGCTGGCGCTGCTATCGGGGATCGGGAATTCGGTGATCCACCCGGCGGACTACGCGATCCTCGCCGGCAGCGTGAGCAAGACCTTCATCGGGCGCGCCTTCGCGCTGCACACCTTCACCGGCAATCTCGGCTTCGCCCTCGCGCCGCCGGTCATCGCCCTGCTGATGACGGTGATGGGATGGCGCGCGGCGCTGCTGCTGGTCGGCCTGCTCGGCGTGCCGGTGGTGGCGGCGATCCTGTGGCAGAGCCGCATCCTGCGCGATCAGGCGAAGCCGAAGCCGGCGGCCGGCGAGGCCGGCGCGACCGCCCCGGCGCCGACCGGGCGGGAGCTGCTGCTGTCGAAGCCGATGCTGCTCTTCTTCGGCTTCTTCCTGCTCACCGCGATGGCGGGCTCGGGCATCCAGAGCTTCGTCATCGCCGTGCTCGGCCAGATCTGGGGCACGCCGGTCGCGATCGGCTCCATGGTGCTCACCGGCTACACGGCGGGGGCGACCCTCGGCACGCTGGTCGGCGGCTGGGTGGCGGACCGGACGCGGCGCAGCCTGATCGGCTTCGTCATCCTGCTGACCCTGGTGTCGATGGCGCTGCTGCTCGCGCTCGGCCTGGTGCCGATGCCGGAGCTGCTGATGCCGGTCGTGGCGACGGCGGCGGGCCTCGCCCTCGGCTCCTCGCGCACGCCGCGGGACGTGATGCTGAAGGACGCCTCGCCGCCGGGGCAGATCGGCAAGGTGTTCGGCTTCGTCTCCTCCGGCCTGCCGCTCGGCTCGGCGATCATGCCGGTGCCGATGGGCCTGCTGATCGACTTCGGCCACCCGGAGCTGGTGCTGCCGGCGGTCGCGGCGCTGCTCGGCCTGTCCTTGCTCTGCATGGGTGGGGCGGAGGGCACCGTACGGGCCACCCGGCGGCGGACGGCCGCGGCGCGCCCGGTGGCGGCCGAGTAGGAGGCCGGCGCCCCTTGGGCGGTACCGCCGCCGGCACGGCGCTCGACCGGCTGCTCGGCTGGCTCGACCTCGGTGGGATCGCGGTCTTTGCCGCCTCCGGTGCCCTGGTCGCGTCGCGCAAGCGGCTCGATCCGGTGGGGTTCATCCTGGTGGCGGCGATCACCGGCTTCGGCGGCGGCACGGTGCGCGACCTGCTGCTCGGCCGCACCCCGGTGTTCTGGCTGCGCGCGCCGGAGGTGGTCGGGCTGTGCGCCGTGGTCGGGCTCGCGGGCTATTTCGGGGCGCATCTGATCGAGTCGCGCTTCCGCGCGCTGCTCTGGGCTGATGCGGCAGGGCTTGCGCTGTTCTCCGTGGTCGGGGCCGAGATCGCACTGGAGGCCGGTGCCGATCCCTGGGCCGCGGTGCTGCTCGGCACCGTCACCGCGACCTTCGGCGGCATCCTCCGGGACGTGGTGTGCCATGAGCTGCCGCTGATCCTGCGGCGCGAGATCTACGCCACGGCGGCCGCGGCGGGTGCGGCGGGGTTCGTGGCGCTCCGGCTCGGGCTGCCGGCGCTGCCGCGCGAGGCGGGCCTCGCGGCCGGGATCGCGCTCTGCTTCGTGATCCGCGGCATGGCGATCCGGCGCGGCTGGTCGCTGCCGCCCTACCGGGCGCGGCCGGGACGGGACTACCCGGACACGCAGTAGGAGCCGCGCCATGCCGCCGGGAGCGCGGTTCCCGGCGCAGGCGAGCCATATCCGCGCGTGCCGCCGTCACCCGGCCATTCGTTCAATGGCCGAACCCGTGGCGCCTCAGCTTCCTCCTTGGGGTGAGCTTCAGCCCGGCGACGCCGGCCAGAATCAGTGCCAGGCAGAAGATTTCGGAGCGGGGTCGCCGGATCACCCTCCACTGCCACGCCCCAGAGCGCCGCCCCGGCCGCGCCGATGCCGGTCCACACTGCATAGACCGTGCCGATCGGAAGGGTCTGGAGCGCGCGCGACATGCAGTAGAAGCTCACCGCCATCACGCCGAGGGTGGCGAGGCTCCAGCCAAGCCGGGTGAACCCATCCGTGTATTTGAGCGTGATGGTCCAGGCCATCTCGGACAGGCCCGCGACCGTCAGCCAGAGCCATTCCGGGGCGATGCGTGTCATCGGGCGCGCCGATCGCGACGGGTTGGAGGAAGGGCTGGGCGGGTCAGCCCGCTGCGCCACGGGCCGCCGCGGCGGGGAGGCACGGCGTCAGGCAGGATAGGGCGCCGGTCGCGAGGATCATCCGGCGCGCCGACCGGCAACGATTGGCCAGGGCCGTCACCGGGGCCGGCCGTCGCCACATCGCCCCGCACCGGGCTTCGCCGGCGTCCACCCCTCACCGTCCGGGAGCGCTCACGTCCCATGCGGGAGGGGAGCGGCCAGCGCCTTGCCGCTCACCAGATCTCCTCGCCCCTGCCTCATCGGCACGCCGCCTTGCCATCCTATCCGGGCTGCCGCCCCGTGCCGGAATTACGCCGCCCGGCGCTCGATCGCGCCCTGCCGGATCAGCTCCTCCGCGATCTGCACCGCGTTCAGCGCCGCGCCCTTGCGCAGATTGTCGGCGACGCACCAGAAGGCGAGGCCGTTCGGCACCGTCGGGTCCTTCCGCAGGCGCGAGACATAGACCGGGTCCTCCCCGGCGATCTCCACCGGCGTCGCGTAGCCGCCGTCCTCGCGCTGGTCCATCACCGTCACGCCCGGCGCTTTGCGCAGCGCGTCCCAGGCCTGCTGCTCGGTGATCGGGCGCTCGAACTCGACATGTACCGCCTCGGCATGGCCGATGAACACCGGCACGCGCACGCAGGTGGCGATCACGGCGATGTCGGGATCGAGGATCTTCCGCGTCTCCGCCGCCATCTTCCACTCTTCCTTGGTCGAGCCGTCGTCCATGAAGCGGTCGATGTGGGGGATGACGTTGAAGGCGATCGGCTTGGTGAACTGCTCCGGCTTCGCCGCGTCGTTCACGAAGACGCCCCGGGTCTGGCTCCAGAGCTCGTCCATCGCCTCCTTCCCCGCGCCGGAGACCGACTGGTAGGTGGCGACCACGACGCGCTTGATCCGCGCGATCTCGTGCAGCGGCTTCAGCGCCACGACCATCTGGATGGTCGAGCAGTTCGGGTTGGCGATGATGTTGCGCTTGCGGAAGCCGCGCAGGGCTTGCGGGTTCACCTCCGGCACCACCAGGGGCACGTCCGGCTCCATGCGGAAGTGGCTGGTGTTGTCGATCACCACGCAGCCCGCGGCGGCGGCGCGCGGCGCATGCACGGCAGAGACCGAGGCGCCGGGCGAGAACAGGCCGATATGCGTGCCCGTGAAGTCGAATTTCTCCAGGTTCTGGACCTTGAGCACGGCTTTCTCGCCGAACGAGACCTCCTGCCCGGCCGAACGGCCGGAGGCGAGGGCGATCACCTCGTCCGCCGGGAAATCCCGCTCCGCGAGGGTCTTCAGCATCTCGCGCCCCACCGCACCGGTGGCGCCGACGACCGCGACCCGATAGCCCATGACCCGATGGCTCCCGTAATGGCGGCCCCGTCCTTCGGGTCCGCGGCGTCCCTCTACGGTGCGCGGGCCGGCGCTTCAAGCGCGGCGCACGCCGGCCCTGCCCGTTGAGGGCGAAAGGATGTGGCTTGACCTTCTCCGCCGGCGGCCGAAACCTGTGGGTGCGCAGGACGATCCTGCCGGATGCGAGTCAGAGAGGACGCACCGATGGCCTGGAAGAAGCCCCGCGTGATCGAGATCTCCCTTGCCATGGAGATCAACTGCTACGCCTGCGCCGAGGCCTGATCCGGATGTGATGGCCGAGGGCGGCCCCGGCGTCGGCGGGAAGCCCCGCCGCTGCGCCGGGGTGGCCCGGCACGGTCCCGGCCGGACACGCAGCGGGCCGCCGGCCCGGGGGTGAGGGATTGCCATGCTCCGGGCGCTGGTCCTCGGTTCCGCCGCTGGGGGCGGATTCCCGCAGTGGAACTCCGCCGGGCCCGGTTGCCGCCGCGCCCGGGCAGGCGATCCGGCGGCGCGGCCGCGCACCCAGACCTCGCTCGCCGTCACGGCGGACGGGGTGCGGTGGGTTCTGCTCAACGCGGCGCCCGACCTGCGGGCACAGATCGAAGCCAATCCGCCCCTCCATCCCCGGCCCGCCAGCCCCGGCGTCGTACGGCATTCGCCCATCGCCGCGGTGGTGCTCACCGGGGGCGAGGTGGATGCCATTGCTGGCCTGCTCACGCTCCGCGAGCGCCACGCCTTCGCCCTTTATGCCGCAGCGCCGGTGCTCGCGGTGCTGCGCGACAATCCGATCTTCAACGCAGTGAACCCGGCCATCGTGCCGCGGCGGGAATTGCCGATCGGCGGCGCGCCGCTGGTGCTCGCGGATGCGGCGGGGGAGGCGCTCGGCCTGCTCGTCGAGGCCTTCGCCGTGCCGGGCAAGGTCCCGCTGTTCCAGGAGGCGCCCGACGGCGCCGATCCGGGCCGGACGGAGGCGGGGGAGACCATCGGCCTCGCGATCCGCGCCACAGCGGGCGGCCCGGCCCTGCTCTTCATCCCCGGCTGCGCTGCCCTCACCCCCGCGCTGCGCGAGCGCATCGCCGGCGCCGACACGGTGCTGTTCGACGGCACCCTCTGGCGCGACGACGAAATGATCTGCGCCGGCGCTGGCCCCAAGACCGGTGCGCGCATGGGCCATATGAGCCTGGACGGGCCGGAGGGCACGCTCGCCGCCTTCCGCGGCCTGCCGGTGCGGCGCAAGATCCTGATCCATCTCAACAACACCAACCCCGTCCTGCTCGCCGACAGCCCTGAGCGCGCTGCGGTCGAGGCCGCGGGATGGGAAGTCGCCGAGGACGGCATGGAGATCACGCTTTGACGCAGCCGCAGCCGGCCGACACCGAGCCGCCGCTCTCGCCCGAGGAGCTGGAACGTCGCCTGCGCGCCATCGGCGCGGAGCGGTACCATAACCTGCACCCCTTCCACCGCCTGCTGCATGGTGGGAAGCTGACCAAGGGCCAGGTGCAGGCCTGGGCGTTGAACCGCTACTACTACCAGGCCTCGATCCCGAAGAAGGACGCCAGCCTGCTGGCCCGCCTGCCGACGCCGGAACTGCGCCGCGAATGGCGCCGGCGCCTGGTGGACCATGACGGCGACGGGGTGCATCCTGGCGGCATCGAGCGCTGGCTGAAGCTGACCGACGGGCTCGGCCTCGACCGCGACTACGTGGTGTCGCTCCGGGGCCTGCTGCCGGCCACGCGCTTCGCCGTGGACGCCTATGTCGCCTTCGTGCGCGAGCGCAGCGTGCTGGAGGCGGTGGCGTCCTCGCTGACCGAGCTGTTCTCGCCCGCCATCATCAGCGAGCGCGTCGAGGGGATGCTGCGGAACTATGACTTCATCTCCGCCGACACGCTCGCCTATTTCACGCCACGGCTGACCCAGGCGCCGCAGGACTCCGAATTCGCCCTTGCCTACGTCAAGCGCGAGGCGCGCACGCGCGCGGAGCAGGAGCTCGTCCTCGGCGCGCTGCGCTTCAAGTGCGACCTGCTCTGGGCGCAGCTCGACGCGCTGTACTTCGCCTATGTGGAACCGCGGCTGCCGCCGCCCGGCGCCTTCCGGCCGGAGGGCATGTGACGGTCGCGATCGCCGGCGCCACCGTTCCGCGCCTCGCGCGCGGCGTGCGGCTGCGCGAGGACGCGGCGCGCGGCGGCCGCTGGGTGGTGATGGCGCCGGAGCGCATGTTCGTGCCGGACGAGATCGCGCTCGAGGTGCTGCGCCTGGTGGACGGCGCGCGCAGCGTGGACGCGATCGTGGACGCGCTCGCCGCCCGCTTCACCGCCCCGCGCGCGGAGATCGCGGCGGACGTGACGGAGATGCTGGCGGACCTGGCGGCGAAGGGGGTGATCGCGACGTGAGCGCCACCGCCGCCGGCGAGATCGAGCCCCCGCTCGGCCTGCTCGCGGAGCTCACGCATCGCTGCCCGCTGCGCTGCCCCTACTGCTCCAACCCGCTCACGCTGACCCGCCCAGGGGAGGAGATGGACACCGCCGCCTGGGCGCGGGTGTTCCGCGAGGCGGCCGCGCTCGGCGTGCTGCAGGTGCATCTCTCGGGCGGCGAGCCCACGGCGCGGCGTGACCTGCCGGAGCTGGTGCGCGCGGCGTCCGAGGCGGGGCTATACACCAACCTGATCACCGCCGGCGTGCTGCTCGACGCGGCGAAGGTCGCGGCGCTGGCGGCGGCGGGCCTGGACCATGTGCAGCTCTCGGTCCAGGACGCGGAGCCGACCTCCGCCGACCATATCGGCGGCATGGCTGGCGGGCACGCGAAGAAGCTGGAGGCGGCGCGGCTGATCCGCGAGGCCGGGCTGCCGCTCACGCTGAACGCCGTCGTGCATCGGCGGAACCTCGATCGCTTGCCGGAGCTGATCGCGCTGGCGCTGGAACTCGGCGCGGGGCGGCTGGAAGTGGCGCATGTGCAGTATTACGGCTGGGCGTTCGCCAACCGCTCCGCGTTGCTGCCCACGCGCGCCCAGCTCGACGCCGCGACCGCGACGGTCGAGGCCGCGCGCGCGGCGCACAAGGGACGGCTGGTGATCGACTACGTGATCCCGGATTACCACGCGAAGCGCCCGAAAGCCTGCATGGGCGGCTGGGGGCGGCGGGTGCTGGCGATCACGCCCGCCGGCAGGGCGCTGCCCTGCCACGCCGCGGAGAGCCTGCCCGGCCTCGACTTTCCCAGCGTGCGGGACACCCCGCTGGCCGAGATCTGGTACCAGTCGGAGGCGTTCAACCGCTTTCGCGGCACCGCCTGGATGCCGGAGCCCTGCCGCTCCTGCGATCGGCGCGACTCCGATTTCGGCGGCTGCCGCTGCCAGGCCTTCGCCCTCACCGGCGATGCGGCAGCGACCGACCCCGCCTGCGAACTCTCGCCGCACCACGCGCTGCTCGACCTCGCGGTGCAGGAGGCGGCG
>JADGHI010000084.1 GCA_019689515.1 Acetobacteraceae bacterium
GTGCACGGGGCGGTCTTCCGGCGCCGCGCGCCGGGTGCCACCATTGTCCGAGCAATCCGAAGGAGATGACGATGGCGGCAGGCGACGGTGGTAACGGCATGCGGGCGGGCGCGATCGCGCGGGCGCAGGCGGCGTTCGATGATGGGCGGTTCCTTGCCGATCTGCGCCGGCTCGTCGCGGTGCGCACCGAGAGCCAGATGCCGGGCAGCCTGCCGGAGCTGCGCCGCTACTGCGAGGAAGCGCTGCCCGCGGTGCTCGCCGGCATGGGCTTCGAGACGCGCGTGCTGGAGAATCCCGTCGAGGGCCGCGGGCCGGTCTTCCTCGCGACGCGCATCGAGGATCCGGCCCTGCCGACGGTGCTGATCTACGGCCATGGCGACGTGGTGCGCGGCCTCGCGGGGCGTTGGCAGGACGGGCTCGATCCCTGGGAGGTCACGGTGCGCGGCGACCGCTGGTACGGCCGCGGCACGGTGGACAACAAGGGCCAGCACCTGATCGCGATCCACGCCCTGCGCGCGGTGCAGGCCGAGCGCGGCGGGAGGCTCGGCTTCAACGCGAAGATCATCGTGGAGACCGGCGAGGAGCAGGGCTCGCCGGGCCTGCGCGCGCTGCTCCGGCGCGACCGGGACCTGCTGGCGGCGGACGTGTTCATCGGCCTCGACGGGCCGCGCCAGACGACCTTCATGCCGGAGCTGAAGCTCGGCGCGCGCGGCGGCGTCGCCTTCGACCTGGTGGTGGAGTGCCGCGAGGGCGAGCACCATTCCGGCCACTGGGGCGGCGTGCTGACCGACCCGGCCTTCGTGCTGGCGCACGCCCTCGCCTCCATCGTCACGCCGCAGGGGCGCATCCTGGTGGAGGGATGGACGCCGAAGGCGATCCCGGACTCGGTGAAGCGCGCCTGCGCGGAGCTGGTGTTCGAGGACATCCCCGGCCTGCCGGAGGCCGATCCGGACTGGGGCGAGCCGGGGCTGACCAAGGCCGAGAAGATCTTCGCCTGGACCAGCGTGATCGTGCTGGCGCAGATCACGGGCCACCCGGACGCGCCGACCAACGCGGTGCAGGGCCGGGCGCGGGCGCGGCTGCAGGTGCGCCACACGGTGGACGTGCCGGGCAGCGAGATCGTGCCGGCGCTGCGGCGGCACCTCGATGCGCGCGGCTTCCAGCGCGTGCAGGTCATCCCGGTGATGGAGCGCGACCAGTTCGGCGCCGCGCGCACCGATCCGGACGATCCGTGGGTGGAGGTCGTCGCGCGCTCGATGGCGCGCACGGCGAACCGGGCGCCGAACATCGTGCCGAATTCCTCGGGCTCGAACCCCTCCGACATGTTCCTGGAGGAGCTTGGCATCCCCGTGATCTGGATCCCGAACAGCTACGCCGGCTGCAACCAGCACGGCCCGAACGAGCACGCGCTCGCGCCGCTGCTGCGCGAGGGGCTCGGGCTGCTGGCCGGGATCTGGTGGGATATCGGGGCGGGCGAGGTGCCGTCCGCGCGGCGGAAGTGAGGCCCGCGATGCGCGCGATCGTCTGGCGCCGGACCGGACCGCCGGCGGAGGTGCTCGAACTGGTGGACCTGCCGCAGCCGGAGCCCGGGCCCGGCCAGGTTCTGGTGCGCGTCGCCGCCTCCGGCATCAACCCACACGACACCAAGGCGCGTGCCGGCTGGACCGGCGTGCGCGGCTGGCACGCGGCGGAAGGGCCCGGCTACATCCCGCATGGCGACGGCGCCGGCACGATCGAGGCGGTGGGCGAAGGGGTGCCGCCAGGGCGCGTCGGCGAGCGCGTCTGGGTGTTCGGCGCGCGCGGCGGGCGCGGTACCTGCGCCGAGTACTGCGTCGTGCCGGCGGCGCAGGCCGTGCCGCTGCCGCCCGAGGTGGAATTCGCGCAGGGCGCCTGCCTCGGCGTGCCGTGCCTGACGGCGCATCTCGCGCTGTTCTCGGACGGGCCGATCGCGGGCCGCACCGTGCTGGTGCATGCCGGTGCCGGCGCGGTGGGGCAGGCGGCGGTGCGCTTCGCCTCGCGCGCCGGTGCGCGGGTGATCGCCACCGCCAGCACGCCGGAGAAGCAGGCCCGCGCGCGCGAGGCCGGTGCGGCGGAGGTGTTCGACTACCGCGCTCCGGACGCGGCGGAGCGCATCCTGGCGGTGACCGGCGGGCGCGGCGTGGACCGCATCGTCGAGGTGGATTTCGGCGCCAACCAGGCGCTGGACGCGGCGGTGATCGCGCCGCTCGGCGTCGTCGCCTCCTACTCCTCGACGCGCGAGCCGACGCCGGTGCTCGACTACTACGCCTTCGCGCGCAAGGGCGCGACGCTGCGCTTCGTGCAGGCCATGCTGCTCGACGGCGCGGCGTGCGAGGCGGCGGTGGCGGCGACGCGCGCGGCGGTGGCCGAGGGCTGGATGCGCCTCCCCATCGCCGCGACCTTCCCGCTGGAGCGCACCGCGGAGGCGCACGCCCTGGCCGAGGCCGGCGCGAACGGCAAGGTGGTGGTGCTGGTCGGCCGGTAGTCAGTCGCCGCGCAGGCCGAGCTGGCGCACCACCTCGCCCCAGCGCTTCCAGTCCTCCTCGATGGTCCGCTGGAAGGCCTCGCGGCTGCCGCCGACGGGCTCGGCGCCGAAGCCGCGCAGGCGTTCCAGCACCTCGGGCAGCTTCAGGATCTCCTCCACCTCGCGGTTGAGCCGGTCGAGGATGGCGGGCGGCGTGGCGCGCGGGGCGATGAAGCCCGACCAGAAGGGCACGTCGTAGCCAGGCAGGTACTCCGCGAGGGACGGCACATCGGGCAGGATGGAGGAACGCCGCGCCGTGGTCACCGCGATCGGGCGGATCCTGTTGGCCTCGAGCAGCGGGCGCGTGGCGAAGGGCGAATCGCTCGCGAGGTTCACGTCGCCGCGCATCAGCGCGTTCAGCGAGGGCTGGTTGCCGCTGAACGGCACCAGGGTGAACTCGGTGCCCGTGCGCTGCATGAAGATGGCGAGCGAGAGGTGGTTGGCCCCGCCGGTCCCGGGGTGGGAGATGGTGATCCGGCCCGGCTGCGCCTTCGCCATCTCCACGATCTCCGGGATGGTGCGCGCCGGGAAGTCGTTGTTCGCCACCAGGATCATCGGCGAGGCCTGGGCCACCGCGACGGCGGCGAAGTCCCGCGGGATGTCGAGGTTCGAGCTCCGGTTGATCAGCGGCGTGATGACGGTGGAGGAGGAGGCGTACATCAGCGTGTAGCCGTCCGGCGCCGCCCGCGCGACCGCCTCGGCCGCGAGCAGCGTGCCCGCGCCGGGCCGGTTCTCGATCACGAAGGGCTGGCCGAGGCGCTCGCCCAGATGCTTCGAGATCAGGCGCGCCATGATGTCGGTCGCGCCGCCGGCAGCGAAGCCGATGATCACGCGAACAGGGCGCGTCGGGTAGTCCTGCGCCGCGGCGGCGCCACCGCGCGCGCCGAGCAGGAGGGCGGCAGGTGCGCCGGACAGGACGTGACGCCGGGCGATGGCTGACATGATTCCTCCCATTCCTTGCGGAGTCCCGCCCGCATTGCGGCACTCCGGGCCGTCACGGTAGAAGACTCCCGGATCAGGAGGGAAGCGCCAATGCCGCCGACAATCGAGCCGACCGGTGCGATCCTGGGCGCGACCGTCCGCGGGGTGGACCTCGCCCGCCCGCTCGACGACACGGCCTTCGCCCTCGTCCTGCGTGCGCTCGGCCGCCACGGGGTGCTGCGCTTCCCCGACCAGGACCTCACCTCCCAGCAGCTCAAGGACTTCTCGGAGCGGCTCGGGGAGATCCAGGGCTCGATCCGCCACGGCGGCAAGCCGCCCGCCTCCGGCGTGCAGGGCGTGGGCATCCTCTCCAACGTCAGGGAGAACGGCGAATACATCGGCAGCCCGGACGCGGGGCAGGACTGGCACACCGACATGTCCTACCGCGAGGTGCGCGGCTTCGTGAACGTGCTCTACGCGCTGAAGGTGCCGCGCCGCGACGGGAAGGTGCTCGGCGGAACCGAGTTCGCCAACATGCACGCCGCCTATGAGGGGCTGCCGGAGGCGATCAAGACGCGCCTCGACGGCGCCACGGCGACGCACGACTTCGAGAAGTTCTGGGAGTACATGCGCCGCGAAAAGGGCAGCACGCGCCCGCCCCTCACCGAGGAGCAGCGCCGCCTGCGCCCGCCGGTGCACCACCCGGTCTTCCTGACGCACCCGATCACCGGGCGGAAGGTGCTCTACTGCAACCCGGGCTACGCGACGCGCATCGACGGCATGGACGAGCGCGAGAGCGAGGAGATGCTCGCCTTCCTCTTCGCGCACCAGCTCCGGGACGAGTACCGCTGGACCCACACCTGGACCGAGCGCGACGTCCTGGTCTGGGACAATCTCGGCACCATCCACCGCGCCATCGCCGACTACAGGCCGGACGAGCACCGCTTGATGAAGCGCTGCCAGGTGATGGCGACGAAGATCTTCGACCCCGAATTCCTGCGCCGCGCGCTCGGCACCGCGCCGGCCGCCGCCTGAACCCACAAGACCCGAGACGGAGCCGTCCCGCATGAACGTCAGCGCCGACCGCGTGCGCCAGCAGATCCTCAACATCCTGCTCGCCTGGGGCATGGCCGAGGATCTCGCCACGACCACCGCCGACGCGATGGTCGAGACCGACCTCCTCGGCGTGGACTCCCACGGCATCTCGATGCTGATGGCCTACGAGCAGCGCGTGGTCGAGAAGCGGCTGAACCTGAACGCCCGGCCGAAGATCGTGCGCGAGAACGCCTGCACCGCGCTGGTGGACGGCGATGCGGGGCTCGGCCATCCGATCTCGGTCTTCGCGATGAACCTTGCGGTGGACAAGGCGCTCCAGGCGGGGGTCGGCGTGGTGGGCGTGCGCAACTCCCACCATTTCGGCGCGGCGGGCGTCTATGCGCGCATCGCGGCGCGGCGCGGCGTGATCGGCATGGTGACGAGCGCGACGCGCGGCATCTCCATGGTCCCGACGCGCGCGGCGGTGCCGGTGCTCGGCACCAACCCGATCGCCTTCGCGGCACCCGCGAAGCGCAACCGCCCCTTCGTGCTGGACATGGCGACGACGACGGTCGCCGCGAACAAGGTCAAGGTCTGGGACCTGAACAACCGTACCATGCCGTCCGGCTGGGTGGTGGATGGCGACGGCCGCGTCGTCACCGACCCGAAGCGCGGGATGGAGATCGTCTTCAAGGAGAAGGAGGGCGGGCTGACGCCCCTCGGCGGCACGCCGGAGCTCGGCAGCCACAAGGGCTATGGCCTCGCGGTGATGGTGCACATCCTCGGCGGCGCGCTGACCGGCGCCTCCTTCTCGCCGATCCGCGAGCGCGACCACCGGCCGGGCCAGCCCGACAATCTCGGGCACTTCTTCATGGCGCTGGACCAGCGCGCCTTCCGTGACGAGGGCGAGTTCGAGGCCGATCTCGACGACGTCATCGACATCCTGCACGAGACGCCGCCCGCCGACCCCGCGAAGCCGGTGCTGGTCGCGGGCGACCCGGAGGAGATGGAGCGCGAGCGGCGCCTGCGCGAGGGCATCCCGATTCCGGAAACCCTCGACAGGCTGATCCGCGGGATCTGCGAGCGCTCCGGCGCGGCCTACGTGCTCGCCGACGCCTGAGCGCCGCGCCCTAGCCCGCCGCCGCCTGGCCCTGGCGGTGGGCGAAGTTCGTCACGTTCAGCTTCCGCCGGTGCTCGACATAGAGCAGCGGCGGATAGCGCGCCGGGTTGTCCGGCCCGATGCAGCTCGGCACGACCTCGATCACCGCGTCGTTGTCCGGCCCGTAGAAGAACGGGATGGCGTGGCGCAGGCGGTCGCTCTGGTTGATCACGCGGTGCGGCGTCGGCGCGAAGCGGTCGTTGGAGTAGCGCCCCAGCATCTCGCCGGAATTCACCACGAAGGTGCCGGGGATCGCCGGCGGGCGGATCCAGGTGCCTTCCTTTGTGCGCACCTCCAGCCCCGGCACCTCCGACTGCGCGAGGTAGGTGGTGAGGTTCGTGTCGATGTGCGGGGCGAAGCCGAACTGGTCCTCCGCGTCCTTCGGCTGCGGCTGGTAGCGGATCAGCCGCAGCGTGCAGGTCGGGTCGCGGAAGTCGCGATAGAGGTAGTCCGGCGGCATGCCGAGCGCCGCCGAGAACACCGCGAGCATGCGGTGCGCGAGGGCCTGCATCGCCTCGAAATAGGCCACTGTCGCGGCACGGAATTCCGGCATCCCCTCCGGCCACTTGTTCAGCCCGACGAAAGGCTTGCCGGCGAGGATGTCGGGATCGTCCGGCGCGCGGTCGCGCACGATGTAGAAGCTCTCGTTGAGGTTCGGCTTGCGGTTGTCGTGGATGCGCGAGGTGCGGATCGTCTGCGTGCCCTGCGGCAGGTAGCCGATGTTCAGCTCGCCGACCCTCAGCGCGTCCTTCCGCTCCTGCGGCAGGTCGAAGAAGCGGTTGGCGGCGGCGAAGCAGTCGTCGATCAGCCGCTGCTCGATGCCATGGTTGGCGAAGACCAGGAAGCCAGTGTCCTCGCAGCTCCGCGCGACGTGGCGCGCGAGGTCCTCGAGCGCGCCTGGCGCGCCGGCGAGGTAGGGACCGATGTCGAGGACGGGAATGCGGCCCTCGGGTCCGACGATGCTCATGCTCTCTTGCTCTCCCACTCGGCTCAGCCGGGCAGCAGCCCGACGCGGCGCAGGTTCTCGCGCTCCGTCTCGTAGTAGCGCCGCGCCGCCTCGGCGTATGCCGCACTGTCGAGATAGAGCAGCGGCTGGTCGTAGCGCGCGAGCGCGGCAAGGTGCACCGGATCAAACAGCGCGTCCTTCAGCGCGTCATGCAAGACGCGGACCACGCCAGGATCCATGCCCTTCGGGCCGGCGACGCCGTAGGGCGAGTCGGCGACGAGGTCGATGCCGCACTCGCGCAGCGTGGGCGTCTGCTGGAAGCGTGGCGGGCGCTCTGCCCCCCAGGTGCAGAGCAGGCGCATCCGGCCGTCCTCGACGAACTGCGCCCAGGCGCTGGAATCCGCAGCGGCATCAATCTGCCCGCCGAGCAGCGCGGTCAGCGTCTCCGCCGTGCCCCGGTAGGGAATGTGCGTCCAGTCGATGCCGCGCAGCGCGCCGATCTGCGCCATCACCAGGTGCTGCGAGGAGCCGACGCCGAGCGTGCCGTAATTGACCTTCCCCGGATTGGCGCGCGCGTGGTTGAGCAGATCGTCCAGCGTCTGCCACGGGCTGTCGGCGCGCACGACGATGCCGAGCAGCGAGCCGGTGAGCTGGATGATGTAGGTGAAGTCGGTCCGCGGATCATAGGCCGGCCGCGGCGAAAGCAGCGCGACGCGATAGACGCTGAGGTGGATCTGCGAGAGCATATGGCCATCGGGCCGCGCCTCCTTCAGCGCCACCGCGCCGAGAGAGCCGGTCGCGCCGGGCCGGTTCTCGACCACCACGGGCTGGCCCAGCCGGCGCGACGCCAGCTCCGCGAGCACCCGGAATTGGCCATCCGCCGAGCCGCCGGCGTTCCACGGCACGATGAGGCGGATCGGCCGGTCGGGAAAGCGCCCCCGCTGCGCGATCGCAGGGCGCGCGAGACCGGCGGCGGCGGCCGTCACGGCGGACGCGCCGGCGAGGAGCCTCCGGCGGCCGACGGCGGTGATGTTCTGCATGAGGAATCTCTCTGTGGTCGCTCGCGCCGATGCTGCGCCGGCATCGCTGTTCCTACAAGGTCGCGTGCGTCCCACACCGCGCGGGGCTGCGGTACCGCCGCGCACGGAGTTCGCCACTCCGCGCCGCGTTGCGCCCCTGCGCGGAGCCCACCATGACCCGCGCGATCCGCGTCTCCACCTTCGATGACCCCGGTGCCGGAGGCCCGCATCGCCCGGATGCGCGAGATCGTCGGCGGCACTCGCGGCGGCTCCGGCGCCGACGTCGTGATGGGCTGCACCGGCCACCCGAGCGCGGGGCCGGAGGGCATCGAGATGCCGCGCGCTTCCGGCCTCTGCGTCGAAATGCGCCGGTTCCCCGATGCCGGACCGATCTCCACCAACCGGCACCGCTTCGTCGCCAGGGACATCACCATCATGGGTTCCTGGGCCTTCGCGGAGCACGACCTGCTGCTCGGCGTGCCGATGCTCCACCAGGCGCCCCGGCACGAGATGCAGACGCTCCACCCCTTCGACCAAGCGGGTGTCGGGTGTACCGTGGCGGACGCGATGGCGATGCGCACGGTGAAATCCACCATCGTGCCCTGGCCGGAGCTGCTGGAGGCCTGAGGCGTGTCCGCGCCGGCGTTGCCGGGCGCGCCCGCCGAGCCTAGCTTCGCGTCAGCCCCAGCATCACAGGAGTCCGCCGCCGCCCATGCCGCGCATCACCTTCATCCAGCCCGACGGCGCCGAGCGCACGCTCGACCTCCCGGTCGGCACCACGCTCATGCTCGGCGCGACCCAGAACGGCGTACGCGGCATCGTCGCCGAGTGCGGCGGCTGCTGCTCCTGCGCCACCTGCCACGTCTATGTGGACGAGGACTGGGCCGACCGCCTGCCGCCGCCCGAATCGGGAGAGGACGAGATGCTCTTCGGCACCGCGGCCGAGCGGCTGCCCAACAGCCGCCTCTCCTGCCAGCTCACCGTGACCGAGGACATGGACGGGCTGGTGGTGCGGGTGCCGGACCGGCAGGTGTGAGGCGTCAGGCCTCGTCCGGGATGAACCCGGTCCGCAGCGCGTAGGCCCAGGCCGGGCTGCCGAGCGACTCGGCGCGCCGGCTGGCGGCATCCCAGTCGTAGCGCAGGGCGATCAGGTCTGCGCTGGGCGCGCTGCCATCCTCCGGCAGGTGGAGGATCGCGTAGCGCGCATGCGGCGAGCGCGCCTCCGAGCGGTGCGAATGCGGCGGGCGCGTCACCCGGAAGGCGGGGCAGCCGAGGCTGCCGGGATTGACCACCAGCGGGCCATCCGGGAGCTGCGTCACGCTCGCCTGGTGGCTGTGCCCGCACAGCACGACGCGCGCCGCGATCCCGTCGGCGCCGAGCCGCGCGCGTACCACCTCCGGCGCGGCAGGGCGCAGATGGCCGTGCACCGGCTCCTCCAGCAGGTTGGTCGTGTCGCTCTCCGGCGTGCCGTGGCAGGCGAGAACGCCCGGCGCGGGGATGATCCGCGTCGGCAGCCCGCCGAGCCAGGCGCGCTGGTCCGGCGTGGTCTCCGCATGGGCGAAGGCGTCCTGGCCCCGCATCGTGCCGGGCTCCTGCTCGGCCACCCAGCGGTCGTGGTTGCCGCGCACGCTCGGGATCTCGCGCGCCATCAGCAGCGCGGCCGTCTCGCGCGGCCAGAGCATGCCCGAGGCGCAGTCGCCGAGACAGAGCACCTGCGCGATGCCGCGCGCGGCGATGTCGTCCAGCGCGGCCTCGAGCGCCGGCAGGTTGCCGTGGATGTCGGCGATGACCGCGATGCGCATCGGCTGACTGCTCCCCCTGGTTTCCGCAAGTGTAGCCCTGGCGCGGCGCCGTGGAAGTCACCCCGCACGGCCAGCGGTTGACAGCGCCGTGGCCCGCTCTGCACGATCCGCGCGCGATCCCGCCGCGGCGGCGATGTGTCGCTTCCGGGCGGGTCGCGGGCCGGAGAGGGACGCCACATGCGACTGCCCCGCCGAGGCCTGATGGCGGCCGGCACCATGGCAACGGGCCTGCCGCCGCTGCTCGCTACCGCCCCGCGCCCCGCCCGGGCGCAGCAGGGGGACGGCGGGCTCGGGTTCCCCTCCCGCAACCTGCGCTGGATCGTGCCCTTCCCGCCCGGCGGCGCCTCCGACGCGCTGGTGCGCGTCATCGCCACGCCGCTCGGCGTGGAGCTCGGCCGTCCGGTGGTGGTGGAGAACCGCGGCGGCGCCGGCACCACCCTCGGCACCGCAGAGGCGCTGCGCGCCCCGCCGGACGGCCACACGCTCCTGCTCGCCGCGCTGCCCTTCGTGATCAACCAGTTCGCCATGCCGAGCCTCCCCTACGACCCGGAGCGCGACTTCACCCCGGTCGGGCTGCTCGCCACCGCGGCGGTCGTGCTGGTGGCGCGCCCCGGTCTGGCGCGCGACTGGGCAGGCGTCGTGGCGGCGGCGCGGGCGCGGCCGGGTGCGCTGACCTACGCCTCCGCCGGTAACGGCTCCCTGCCGCATGTCGCGTTCGAGCAGCTCAAGCTGCGCAGCGGGCTCGACATCCTGCACGTGCCCTATCGCGGCGGCGGGCCGGCGGTGATCGACCTCGTTGCCGGGCGCGTGGACCTGATGCTGGCGAGCCCGGTGGAGGTGGTGGGGCAGGTCCAGGCGGGGCAGCTCGTGCCGATCGCCTCCGCCTCGGCGCGCCGCATCGCGCTCTGGCCGGAACTGCCGACCCTGCAGGAGGCCGGCGTTCCGGAGATGGACGTGAACGGCTGGTTCGGCGTGGTCGCCGCCACCGCGACGCCGGAGCCTGCGCTGGCTCGGCTCAACGCGGCATTGCGCGCCGTGCTGGAGCAACCCGAGGTGCGCGGGCGGATCGCCGAACTGGGTGCCGTCGCGGCGCCGGGGCCGCGCGAGGCCTATGCCGCGATGCTCGCCGCCGAGCGCAGGCGCTGGGCGGAGACGGTACGCGCCGCCCGCATCCGCATTGAGTGACGGGCCGCCACAGCGGCCGCTGCGGCGCAAACCGACATTCGTCCGCGGGCCGGGGAAGGCCCCGGCCGCGCCTCCTCAACGCTGCGGCACGCCGCCGCTGTTCTGCGGATAGGCGCCGGAGACGTTGGACCCGGTCGCCCGGTCGTAGGCCCGTTCCGCGGCGGTGCCGCGCGGATTGCCCGCGGTGCCGTCGGGCGGGGTCGGGCCGCTGCCGGTGGCGCGGTCATAGAGACGCTGCGTGGCTGTGCTCGGCGGGTTGCCGGGCGCGCCGTCGCGGCTGCCGTCGGCGCAGGCCGCCAGGGTCAGCGCGAACAGTGACGCCGCAGCGGCGAGGCGGAGGGTTGGCTGGGACATCGTCATGGGCGGGGCGCTCCATCTCTGGAAGGTGAGGGGGTGTGGCATGGATCGGCGGCTGCACGCCGCAGGTCCGGCGCAGCCGGCCTGCATGCCGCTCCGGCCGCTGTCCGGTCGGCTTCTTCGCCAGGGGAGGGGACCTCTGCCATCGCGCCGGCCGCGACCGGCAGGTCGCTACCGGCGGGCCCGCCGCTGGTACACCGCGACGGGCGTGCCAGCGGCGGGCGGGCGGTGTGTAGTTACTGAGTGTTGCTG
>JADGHI010000085.1 GCA_019689515.1 Acetobacteraceae bacterium
GCCCAGGAGCGCGAAGAGCGCCACCCCCATGCGCGATGCCCGCATAGTCCCCCCGCTGTTCCACCCCCGTCGCGAAGCCGTGAGCGGCCTCGCTGATCACCGCGTTACCGGTCGGTGGTGCGGGCGAACAACCCCACGCTTTCGTTACCGGTCGTAACGCGTTGTGATTTGCACGGAAAGCCTGTGGATATCCGCGCGATGGCGGATCGCAGTCCTATGCATTGCGGCGGAAATGGGGCGTGCCACAGTGTGGCGGCGGGAATGCAACAGCGATTATCCAAAAACGAAGAGCGGCGAGACGCGAGTCCCGCCGCTCTGCTTGTGCCCGCCCTGTCCGTCAGCCCCGTGTCGGCCTGGCTGTGGTCCGACCGACACGGGGCCAGGCGTTTCCGAGGCAGCGATTCGCGCCCCGGGCGTCCCTACCCAGGACGGTCGCGGCCTAGCGGCAGGCGACGATCATGATCTCCACGAGGTGCCGCGGATCCGCCATGTTCGCCTGCACGCAGGCACGCGCAGGCTGCCCACCCGGCGGCAGCCAGGCGATCCACTCCTTGTTCATCGCATCGCGGTCGCGGATGTCCTTGAGCCAGATCTGCGCGCTGAGCAGGCGCGTCTTGTCCGTGCCCTGCGCCTCCAGCGCCGCGTCGATCTTCGCCAGCACCTGCTTCGTCTGGCCGGTGATGTCCTGCGAGAGGTCATCGGCCGTGATGCCGGAGAGGAAGACGAAATTGTGGTACTCGACCGCGGTCGAGAGGATCTGGTTGGAGTTGTGGCGGGTGATCTTGGCCATACGCGAGCGCCCCTTCCGTTGCAGCAGCCGCAGCCGCTTCTAGGCCGGCCTCGGGGCCAGCGGCAAGCGGCGCGGTCGGCGACTGCCGTTGCGGCGACGCTCGCGGCCATGTCGGTGGCGATCGGGTGATGCCGTCCGCAGGCGGCGAAGCGCCTGCGGCCTTCGGGCGCGGCGCGCCGGCTGGGGCCGACGCTGCGCTGGGAATGGCGCCGCTGGAGCGGCAGCGAGTCGCACCGGAGCCTACGCCCTGCCCGGTGATACGCCGGTACCAGGCCGCCAGGCGGTCGTCCTGCACGAATCCTCTGACGCCATCGCCAATGGGCGGCCACACTGGATCAGCTTGGAGTTCTTGGGCCTGCGGGACGAGGTGAGGCCAGTGGTGCAGCGCCGCGTGTGGTCCTTCCTCACGCCGTGACGCCGCCAGTGATGGAGCACCGCGTCCTTGGTCCTGGCCGCCCGGGCCTGCACCGGAAACGTCGCTACGGGGGCAGGCGCCCGGCGGCAGCAGCCGGCAAGGCGCTGCGCCGGACGCTAGCCGCGCCGCGGTCGCCCCTACGCCACTGCGTAGGTCCCGCCCGAGGCCGCCGCGCCGATCATCGCCTCGAACACCGCGACGCCGTGGATCGCCTCCTCGAGCGGCAGGGGATAGGCCGGCCCGCCTGCGACCGCCGCCGCGAAGGCCATCAGCTCCGCGCGCTCGATGTCGGTCTTCGGGAAGTCGCGCACCCAGCCCTCGCCCTCAAGCGGCGTGAAGCGCAGCCGCTCCGGCCCGTCCATCTCCAGGGTCGCGCGGGTGCCGAACAGCGTCACGCGCCAGTGCCGCGGCACGGCAGCGAGGGTGGCGAAGGTGCAGGTGGCACCCGAGGCGAAGCGGCCGAGCATCGCCGTCGTGTCGTCGATGCTCGGCAGCACCTGCCGCACCGAGGTGACCGTCACGCTGGCGAAGGGCCCCATCAGATGGATCAGCATGTCCACCATGTGGATGCCCATCCCGCCCATGCCGCCGAGCGGACTCTCCTCGCGATCGCTCCGCCAGGAATCGGGCGCGTAGCCGAGCGCGCCGGGGCCGCTCATGTTGCCCTCCGCGTGCAGCACGCGCCCGAGCGCCCCCTCGGCGACCATCCGCCGCATCTCCGCCGTCGCGGGCAGGAAGCGGCGGTTGTGGCCGAGCGCGAGCACCACGCCGGCCTCGCGGCACGCGGCGACCGCGGCCTCGGCACTCGCCTTGCTCAGCGTGAAGGGCTTCTCGACGAAGACATGCTTGCCGGCCCGCGCGGCGGCGATGACCTGCTCGGCGTGCTGGCCGTGCGGCGTGGCGAGCACGACGGCCTTCACCGCCGGGTCGGCGAGCACCGCTCCATAGCTCTCGTGCAGCCGGATGCCCTGCTGCGCGGCCCAGTCGCGTGCCCGCTCCAGGCGGCCGGTGGTGCCGGCAACGAAGCGGATGCCGGTGTCGTTCTTCCCCTGCACGCTCTCGACCAGCGTGCGTCCCCAGCGGCCCATGCCGATGATCGCGGCGTCCAGCATTCCTGACTCTCCCCCTATCCTCGTCCTGTGCCTTGCGGGGGCGGGCCCTCCAGCGCCGCTTCCATGCGCGGCAGGCACAGCATGCCCAGCCCGAAGACCACGAGCGCCAGCAGCGCCGCGATGATCGTCGGCCAGCGCAGTCCGAAGGCCTCGCCGAGCAGGCCGAGGATCAGCGCGCCGAGCGCCGGGAAGACCCGCACGATGAGGCCCCAGAGACTGAGGACCCGTCCGCGCATCGCCGGGTCCGAAGCGCTCTGCGCCAGGGTCTGCGCCGCGATCCCGTGCACCGAGGACACGGCGCCGAGCAGTCCGGCGCAGAACACGCCGAAGGGGAACCATCCGGTCGCCACGAACCCCATCAGGGCCAGGCCCTGCCCGGCAATCGCCAGGTTCGAGATGCGCGTCGTCCCGGCCAGGCGCCCGCGCGAGGCGAGCAGCACGCCGGCCACCAGCGCGCCGATGCCGAAGGCGCCCGTCAGCATCGCGAGCCCCTGGACGCCCATGCCGAACAGCCGCTCGACATAGGGCGGCAGGATCTCCTGCACCCCGCGCACGAGCAGCGCGACCGCCGCCGCCAGGCCGAGGACCGGGCCGAGGCCCGGATGGCGCGCGGCGTAGCGCAGCCCCGCCAGCACGTCGCCGAGCAGGCTGCCCCGGCCCGCATGGCCCCGCCGCTCCGTCTGCGCGACGGCGAGCATCGGCACGGTCAGCGTCGCGACGACATAGGCGGAGGCGTTGAACAGGATCGCCGGCGCCGGGCCGTAGACCGCGATCAGCGGGCCCGCCAAGGCCGGCCCGATGAAGCGCGCGACGTTGAAGCACAGGCTGTTCAGCGCCACGGCGGCCGGCAGGTCGGCGGGCGGGACGACCGCGGGCACCAGGGTCTGCCGCGCCGGCTGGGCGAAGCTCTGCGCCATGCCGCCGGCCAGCTCGAAGACCAGCAGGGTGGCAATGCCGAGCAGGCCGGTCGCGGCGAGCAACCCAAGCGTCGCCGCCTGCGCGGCGATGCCGAGCTGGGCCACCATGGTCAGCCTCATCCGGTCCACGCGGTCGGCCATGGCGCCGGCGAGCGGACTCACCACAACCGCCGGGATCAGGTCGCAGAACGCCACCAGCCCGACCCAGGAGGAGCTGCCGGTCAGCTCCCAGGCCAGCCAGATCACCGCGACGCGGTGCATCCACAAGCCGGTCCAGGAGAGCAGGGAGGAGGCGAAGAAGATCCGCGCGTTGCGGTGCGACAGCGCCCGGGTCAGGGCGGCAAAGCGCGGGGAGGAGCCGAGCGCAGCCATGGCGGCCGCGCTGCCCTTAGGATCTGCCCCCCGCCGGCCGGCCAGGCGAGGACGCGGGCGCCGGCGCACCGATCGCGCCGCCGCCGCGCCGCCCCAGCGCCTCCTCGCCGGTGTACCGGCGGACGCATTCGTCGGTGAGCCTGTCGCGTTCGTATTGCTGGGCCAGGCGGTCGGTCTCGGCGCGCAGCGTCGGGATGTTGGCCTGCACGCCCACGCGGTTGTCGCCCTCGTCGGTGCGCATCTGCTGGCCGCGGTCGCGGTACAGGACGACGCGCGTCGCCTCGCGCCGGCAGGCCTCGACCAGGGCGTCGCGCGAGACCCGCCCGCTCCCGTCCGGCGCCGAACCGGCGGCGCGTGGCGCGGGCGCCCCGGCGGCCGAGACCGCCGGCGAAACCGGCGGCGCCGGCGCAAAGGGCGCGCAGGAGGCAATGAGCAGGAGGGCGGAGAGGGAGAGGATACGGCTCATGCGACGGGAACTCCGGCGGCAGGCAGGGGCAGCGTGCGGGACAATAGGCGCGCCAGCCCCGCCTCGTCGAACCGCGCCGTCGAGTCGAGCGGCTGGCGCGCGGCGGCGGCGAGCAGGGTCGGGTGCAGCTCGATCCCGCCTCCTCCGGGCGCGACGTCGTAAAGTTCGGAGAGCCAGGCAGCGCGGGTCATCACTTCGACAAGGGCAAGCAGACGCAGGCAGAGGGCCAGGCCGCCGACGCTGTCCAGCCCGACGAGGCGGTCTACCGCCTCCGCCCAGCAGCGGGCGTCGCGGTCGGCGATGGCGATTTCCGTGGTCTCGCTGCCCTCCGGCGCCGCGGCAGCGGCGGTGCCGTCCAGGCGGCGGTTGAACAGCAGCAGGCGCGGCGGGCCCCAGATCCGAGCCGTCGCGGCCTCGCGCGCCGCATCCCAAGCGCGCAGCAACTCGCGCGGCGGCACCGGCGGCAAGCGCTCGGGCGGGAGGGCGACGGCGTAGGCCAGGGCGCCGTCCGGCGCCCGGGCCACCTGGATGGTCTCGGGCATCGTGTGAGTCTGACGCCCCTGACGGTGCCGCGCCAGGGGGGGCGCGCCGAAACGAATGCGCGGACTTGTGGAGGAGGCAGGGTAGGGGGACTGGCCGGCCGCCTCCCGCGCCTCCGCGCGCGCATCGCTGCATTGCCAGACGCGATGCCACCGGAGGCGACCAACTCGGCCCACGCATCCGTGGGCGTGGGGACGATGACTTCGGCGACGTCCGGGGTCTGACGCCCGGCCCGGGCATCCGCATGTTGCCCGGAGCGCGGCGCCACGGTGCCGCAGGCTGGGAAGCGCCCGCCGGATCGAGGGTGCGTGTCGCCGCTTGACCTTCCTGTGCGGGAGCGCAGGCTTCCCCTATGACTGATCCCGCCGCCCTCTCCGCCACCGAGGCCGCCCGCCGTATCCGTGCTGGCCGCCTCTCCGCCGCCGCCCTCATGGAGGCCTGTCTCGACCGCATCGCGCGGCGCGAGCCGGAAATCCGGGCCTTCGCCTGGCTCGATCCTGCCGCGGCGCGGCGCGCGGCGGAGCGGGCGGACCGTGCTGGGCTCGCCGACAAGCCGCTCGCTGGCCTGCCGCTCGGCGTGAAGGACGTGCTCGACACCGCCGACCTGCCCTCGCAATACGGCTCGCCGATCTGGGCCGGGCACCGGCCGCGCGCCGACGCTGCCGCGGTGGCGCTGGCGCGGGCCGCGGGGGCGGTCGTCATCGGCAAGACCGTCACCACCGAATTCGCCACGCGGCATCCCGGGCCGACCGCCAATCCGCACAACCCGCGGCACACGCCCGGCGGTTCGTCTTCCGGCTCGGCGGCCGGCCTGGCGGCGGGGTTCTTCCCGCTCGCCTTCGGCACCCAGACCGCGGGCAGCATCATCCGTCCCGCCGCCTTCTGTGGCGTCGTCGGCTACAAGCCGAGCTTCGGCACGATCCATCGCGGCGGCATGAAGGTGATGAGCGAGTCGCTCGACACCATCGGCATGATGGCCCGCAGCGTCGCCGACTGCGCGCTCGCGGTGGGCGCGATGACGGGGCGCGACCTCGGCGATCCGGAAGCATCGAAGCCGGAGCGCGCGCCGCGCCTGGCTCTCTGCCTCGGCCCGACCGCCGAGCGCGCCGCGCCGGAGACGCGCGCGCTGCTCGACCGCGCGGCGGAAGCCTGCCGCCGCGCCGGCGCGACGGTGGAGCCGCGCGAGATGCCGCCCGCAGTCGCCCGCGCGCTCGAGTGGCATGGCCATGTGATGAACATGGAAAGCGCGCAGGCTCTGGCCTGGGAGCTGGCCGAGGCGCGCGCGCAGCTCTCCGGGGTGCTGCGCGAGCGGATGGATTGGGCGCGCGCCCAGCCGCCAGCGGCGCTTGAGGAGGGCCGTGCCGCCTTCGCCGCCGCCCGCGCCGCCTTCCCGGCCGCGATCGAGGGCTTCGACGCCGTGCTGACGCCGAGCGCGCCCGGTGAGGCGCCGGAGGGCCTCGGCTGGACCGGCGATCCCGCCTTCAACGCGCTGTGGACCGCGCTCGGCGTGCCCTGCGTGACGGTGCCGGCGGGCGTTGGGCCGCGCGGCCTGCCGCTCGGCCTGCAGATCGTTGGCCGTGTGGGGGAGGACGCGCAGACCCTCGCCTGGGCCGAGTGGGTGCGGCAGGCGGTGGCGGGCTGAGCGCCCGCCCGTAGCCTACGCCTCAGAACCGCGCCAGCGCCGCGCCCCAGGTCAGCCCGCCGCCGATCCCCTCCATCAGCACCAGGTCGCCGCGGCGGATGCGGCCGTCGCCAACCGCTTCGGCCAGCGCCAGCGGGATGGAGGCGGCGGAGGTGTTGGCGTGGCGGTCCACCGTCAGCACCACGCGGTCGGACTCCATGTGGAGCTTCCGCGCCATCGCGTCGATGATCCGGCGGTTGGCCTGATGCGGCACCAGCCAGTTCACGTCGTTGTGGCCGAGTCCGTTCGCCGCCAGCGCCTCGTCCACCGCGGCGGCGAGCTTCGTCACGGCATGGCGGAACACCTCGCGCCCGGCCATGCGCAGCAGGCCGTGCCGGCCGTTGGAGCCCGGGCCGCCGTCGATGTGCAGGATGTCGCCGTGGCGGCCATCGGCGTGCAGGTGGGTGGAGAGGATGCCCTGGTCGGAGGGCGTGCCGCGTCCGTCGCCCGCGCGCAGCAGCACCGCCCCGGCGCCATCGCCGAACAGCACGCAGGTGCTGCGGTCGGTCCAGTCGAGGATGCGCGAATAGACCTCGGTGCCGATCACCAGCACGGTGCGCGCCTGGCCCGAGCGGATGAACGCATCGGCAACGCCGAGCGCATAGACGAATCCGGTGCAGGCGGCGGAGAGGTCGAAGCCGAAACCCCGCGTGATGCCGAGCTTCGCCTGGATGCGTACCGCGGTGCTGGGAAAGCCGGAATCGGGCGTGGAGGTGGCGACGATGATGGCATCCACCTCGTCCGGCCTGGCGCCGGCGCGCTCCAGCGCCTCGCGTGCCGCAGCGGCGCCCATGTCGGACGCCGTCTCGCCCTCCGCGGCGAAGTGGCGCTGGCGGATGCCGGTGCGCTCGACGATCCAGGCGTCGGACGTGTCGAGCCCGTGCATCCGGGCGAGCTCGTCGTTGGCGACCACCCGCTCCGGCAGGTAGCCGCCGCAGCCGGCGATCAACGCGCGTGTCGGCATGGTGCGATCGTCTCTCAGCGCCCGGCGCCGGCGGAGGCGAGGCGGGGCGGTTCGATGGAAGGCCGCGGCGAGGCGGCGGCCGAGGAGAGGCGCGCGAGCCCCTCGCGGATCCGCTCCTGGAATCCATGGTTCACCATGTCCATGGCGACGTCCATGGCATGGGCGAAGCCGAACGCGTCGGTGCTGCCGTGGCTCTTCACCACCACGCCGTTCAGGCCGAGCAGGATGGCGCCGTTGTAGCGCCGCGGGTCCATCCACTCGCGCAGCCGGTCCAGCGCCGGGCGCGCGAGCAGGTAGCCGAGCCGCGCCGGCATGGAGGAGGTGAAGACCTGGCGCAGCAGGTCGCGCATCAGCTTCAGCGCGCCCTCGCCGGTCTTGAGCGCGATGTTGCCGGTGAAGCCGTCGGTGACAATCACGTCCACCGTGCCGGCGGTGATGTCGTTGCCTTCGACGAAGCCGCGGAAATTCGGCCCGATATGCGATTCGCGCAGCGTCTCGGCGGCCTGGCGCAGCCGCTCGTCGCCCTTCAGTTCCTCGGTGCCGACGTTAAGCAGGCCGATGGTCGGCGCGGTCAGGCCGAGCACCGCACGGGCGAAGGCGTCGCCCATCACCGCGAACTCGACCAGGTTGCGCGCGTCGCACTGCACATTGGCGCCAAGGTCCAGCAGCACCACATCGCCGCGCGCCGAGGGCCCGATCGCGGCGAGGGCCGGCCGGTCGATCTCCGGCAGCGTCTTCACCACGATCTTGGCAAGCGCCATCAGCGCGCCGGTGTTGCCGGCCGACACCACGCCCGCCGCCTCGCCCGAAGCCACCGCATCGATGGCCATGCGCATGGAGGACTGGCGCATGCGCAGCGCGAGGGTCGGCTTCATCTCGCCGCTGATCACCTCCGGCGCGTGGCGCAGGGTGCAGACGGCGGCCGCGCGGCGGCGCCGCGCGAGCTCGGGCCCGATCCGCGCCTCGTCGCCGAACAGCAGGAAGCGCGCGCCCATATGCCGTTCGGCCGCGAGCTCGAGCCCGTCCAGCACAACCTCCGGCGCGCCGTCGCCGCCCATTGCGTCCACCGCGAGGGCGAAGCGGCTCGCCGCAGCAGGGGCGGCGGCCTCGGCCTGGCCTGGGCTGAGCGACGATGGCGGCACGGCTTTGCGTGATCCCGACGCGGCAGGGCGGCGGCGCGGCACGCCGCAAGGCGCGCCGCGTGGCGCCGTCAGGTGTGGACGGCCGACTTCAGCGCATCACCCGCGGGCACCACCTCACGCCCGTCGTAATGCCCGCAGGACGGGCAGACGTGGTGCGGGCGCTTCAGCTCGCCGCAGTTCGAGCACTCGTTGTAGGTCGGCTTCGACAGGGCCTCGTGGCTCCGGCGCATGCCGCGTCGGGAGGGCGAAACCTTCTTCTTCGGGACGGCCATGGCGCCGGACCTCTTTCAATATCAAAGCAAGCAAGTTCTGCCGGGAGCGGCGGGCATTACCACCGGGCTCACGGGGGCGCAAGGAGAGCGCCGCACCGATTCGCGACCGGCGGGGCTGTTCCCTTCAATATCTCATCCCTCGCCCGTCCGGCGCAGCCGCTCCAGAGCGGCGAAGGGATGGGGCGCCGCCTGGTCGCCGCCTCTGCCGGCCCGCCGCGCCTCCGGCTCTTCCCCGGCCGCGTCCAGTGCCGGCGGCAGGGTCGCGCCCTCCGCGCGCGGATAGGGATCGAGGGCGAGGGCGAGCTGCTGAGCGAGCGCCTCGCCGAGGTCGAGGCTTCCGTCCGGCTCCATCGGCACGAGGTCGGGGGCGTCCGGGGCTTCCTCCTCGCCCGCCGCATGGGGCGCGGCGGTCTCCGTGGCGGGCACGAAGCGCAGGTCCACCGCCTCCTCCACGCGCTGCGCCACCGGCTCGAGCGTGACCACGCAGGCCTGGACCACCTCGGCGGAAAGCGTGCCGCGCGCCGAGATCCGCCCGCCGAGCTCGCGCCGCAGCGTGATCTCGGCCTCCAGCCGGTTCACGGATTCGATCCCGAAGCGCCGCGCCAGCGCCGCCCGTTCGGCCGGAGTCGCGACCAGGCGCTCGGTCACGCCTCGGTCGAACCCGATCCGGTCGGCGCGCAGGGGGCGAGAGAATTCAGGCCGGAGCGGCATCGGCGGGCTCCGTTTCTGCGGGCGTGGCGGCAGGCGCCGATGGCGGTGCCGGGAAGGCCACCTGGCCGGCAGCCAGCGCGTCGAGGGGCTGCTGCGCGAGCGCGGCGTCCACAGCGCGCGCATAGGCGGCCAGGTGCCGCGCCGGCGCGGCGGGCGTCGCCCCGTCCGCTTCGGTCCCGGGCGCCGCTCCACGCCAGACATTGCGCGCGAGGGCCAGGGCGAGCGCCGCCTCGTCGCCTGCCGTCAGCGCCGCCTCGTAGGCGCGGGCGCGGCCGTGGAACGCCTCCCACATGCGCTTCACCCGCTTACCGACGACAAGGTCACCGACCCCCATCTCGCGCAGGGTCTGGTCCATGTCCGAGAACATCGCGTCGAACACCGCCTGCGCCAGCGCCGGGCCGCGCGGGTCGGGGTCGTGGCGGAGCCGGCGGATCAGCAGGGCGACGTGCAGCCCGACCAGGTCGAAGCGTCCATCCAGCGTATCCGGCGCGGCGTAGCCGGGGCCGAACAGCGCCGGCGCGCGCGCGGCGGCCACCGCGGCGGTGTAGAGGGCGAATCCGGCCCGCTGATGCGGCTTGCGCCGATCGAGCCAGGAGGACAACCGTTCGACGATCCGGCGAGGCACGCTCCGGGCCACTCCCAATTTCTCAGCCGATCCGACCGACCCGCCGCGACCGGACCAGGGCGGGCCGCGGCGGGCACCGCCGTCGTCGGCGCATCCCATCCAACGCACGATACGCCCCCCGGACCGCATCACTTCGGCGGCCCGGTTGACGCCGCCGCGGGGCGGTGGCATCGCGCTGACATGGCCCGCGATCCCCGACCGGTCAACGCCGCACCGCGCTTCAGCAGCCGCGCCCGGCGCGCTCTTCCCGCCAGCCTGCCGCGGGTGGGCGCGGCGGCGCTGGCGGTACTGTTCCTCACCGCCGGCTGCTCGATCTTCGAGGCGCCAGCGGTACAGCGCGGCAATCGCGTGGCGCCCGAGGACCTCGCCCAGATCACGCCCGGCGTGCAGACGCGCCAGGACGTGCAGGCGCTGCTCGGATCGCCCTCCGCGCGCAGTACCTTCGACGACAACGAATGGTACTACATCAGTTCCGTCACCCGGCAGCGGCCCGGCCGCATGCTCGCGCAGAGCGACCAGCGCGTGGTGGCGATCACCTTCGACGCTTCCGGCAAGGTGAGCGGGATCCGCGAGCTCGGCGCCGAGGACCAGCAGCGGGTCACCTTCGTCCGGCGCGAGACGCCGGTGCCGGGGAACGAGCGGTCGCTGCTGCAGGAGCTGTTCGGCAATATCGGTCGGTTCGGCGGCCCGGTGGGCGCGGACCGCAACATGCCGGGGCCGAGCCCGGGACCGAGCGGGCCGGAGGCGCCCTGAGTCGCCTCCGTCCCCGGGGCGAAGCGGGGACAGGCGGCTACGCCGTTGACGGCCGAGGTGGATGCCGGTTTTCTTGCAAGCAGAATGGCTTGCGAGGGCTCGCTCCAGTATGAACACGATCACCCGCGCGCATCTGGCGGAGGCGATCTACGCCCAGGTCGGGCTCTCGCGCAACGAGAGTGCTGCCTTGCTCGAGATGGTGCTGGGACGCATGGCTGCCGCGCTCGAGGCTGGTGAGCCGGTGAAGATCTCCGCCTTTGGCACCTTCAGCGTGCGCCAGAAGGGACAGCGCGTCGGGCGCAATCCGAAGACCGGCGTCGAAGTGCCCATCCTGCCGCGCCGCGTGCTGACCTTCCGGCCGAGCCAGGTTCTCAAGGCGCGGATCAACGGCCAGCCCCTGCCGCGGGGCGGACAGGACGACGCCTCGTGAGCGGCGGGGCGGAGGAGACCCGCACC
>JADGHI010000086.1 GCA_019689515.1 Acetobacteraceae bacterium
CGGCCTCACCGTGCTGGTCGAGATCGACGTCGGCACCGGCCGCTGCGGCGTGGCGCCGGGGCCGGAGGCGGTGGCGCTCGCCGAGCGGATCGCGGCGAGCCGGCACCTGATCTTCGGCGGCCTGCAGGCCTACCACGGCAGCGCGCAGCACAAGCGCAAGCCCGAGGAACGCCGCGCCGCGATCGCCGGCGCGGTGGACGGCGCGCGCCGCACCGTGGAGCAGCTCCGCCAGCGCGGGCTCGACTGTCCGATCGTCGGCGGTGGCGGCACCGGCACCTTCGCGCTCGAGGCCGGCAGCCGCGTCTATACCGAGATTCAGGCCGGCTCCTACTGCTTCATGGACGCCGACTACGCGCGCAACGAGGAGGCGCCGCCCTTCCGCCAGGCTCTGTTCGTCCTCGCCACGGTGATGAGCACGGCGCGCCCCGGCGTGGCGGTGGTGGACGCCGGGCACAAGGCGGTGCCGATCGACTCCGGCATGCCGGTGGTCTGGGGTCGCGACCCCGATGTCCGCTACACGCGCGCGAGCGACGAGCATGGCGGGCTGGTCATTGCGCCCGAGGCGCGCAACCCGCCGAAGCTCGGCGAGAAGCTGCGCCTGGTGCCGGGGCACTGCGACCCGACGGTGGATCGCTACGACTGGTATGTCGGCGTGCGCGGTGGACGGGTGGAATGCCTCTGGCCCGTCGCGGCGCGCGGCGCGATGGCGTAGGAGCGCGCGGGGCCTCAGCGCAGCGTGCGCACCTCGCCGAGGATGCGCAGGGAGCCGCCGGATTCGGCGGCGCCGCGGCCGAGCCCGGCCTCGATCCCGGCACAGCGCGTGCCGGAGACGTCGCACACCGCGACGCGCTGCACTGTCGGCGTGCCTGGCGCGGCGCCGAGCTGCGCGTGCGAGGGCGCGACGGCGTTCTGCACGGCGAGCACGCAGAGCGCCGCGGCGATCACGGTCAGCACGGCCTTGGTGTAGCGGTCCACACCCATTCTCCGGGTCCTCCCTTGCCTAGCGGGCGGGAGGATGGCGCAGGCCGGAAGGATGCGCCGCGTCAACAACCCGTGCGCCCACGCGCTTGCGAAGGGCGTCGCGTGGTTCTGGCACCCGGAATGAGTTGTCTGCGTCCTCGTCGCGTCCGCCCGGCCCGCCGACCGACCGGAGTCCGGCCGATGCGGCCCGATCCTGCCGTCCGCGCGCACCATCGCGCTCGACGCGCGGCATGGCCATGTCGGGACGGAACGGCGCGAGGACGCCGGCTTCCGCCGCGTGTTCATGGCGAAGCGGGTCGCCAGCTGCTTCCCTTCACGGATGCCCGGCCCGGGTCCGGGTCCGTCAAACCTCCGCCTCCTCGAACACGCGGCGCACATCGCCGCGCCAGGCGCCGTGGTAGCGCGCGAGCCAGCGGTCCGCGCGGGTCAGCCCGCTCGCCACGATCTCGTCGAGCGGGGCCAGGTACAGCTCCTCGCCCAGGCCGCGCGCCTTCAGCCCGTCGCGCGCGATCGCCAGCGCGTCGCGCGCAATCTCGCGCACGCTCCGGCCGCGGATCGTGGCGTTCAGCGCCTCGCGCGGCACGGCGGCGCGCAGGGCGCTCATCTCTTCCACCGTCCAGCCGCGCACCAGCGCCGAGGCCGCCTTGCGCGCCGCGTCGTCGTAGAGCAGGCCGACCCAGAAGGCCGGCAGCGCGACCAGCATCGCGGCGTCGCCCGCATCCGCCCCGCGCATCTCGATGTAGCGCTTGAGGCGCACATCGGTGAACACCGTGGTCACGTGGTCGGCGAAGTCGCCCATGGTGGCGCGCTCGCCGGGCAGGACGTCCAGCCGGCCGTCCATGAAGGCGCGGAAGCTCGCCCCCGCGGCGTCCAGCCACTTGCCCTCGCGCATCACGAAGTACATCGGCACGTCGAGCACGTACTGCGCGAAGCGCTCGAAGCCGAAGCCATCCTCGAACACCACGGCGGGGATGCCGGTGCGGTCCGGGTCGGTGTCGGTCCAGACCTGGGCGCGGTAGGAGCGGTAGCCGTTCGGCCGGCCCTCGGTGAAGGGCGAGTTCGCGAACAGCGCCGTCGCCACCGGCTGCAGGGCGAGGCTGATCCGCATCTTCTCGACCATGTCGGCTTCCGAGCCGTAGTCGAGATTGACCTGCACCGTGCAGGTGCGCGTCATCATGTCGAGGCCGAGATTGCCGACCTTTGGCATGTAGGCACGCATGATTGCGTAGCGGCCCTTGGGCATCCAGGGCATCGCCTCGCGCGTCGCCGTCGGGTGGAAGCCGAGGCCGGCGAAGCCGATATCCATCGGCCCGGCGACCTCGTGCACCTCGCGCAGATGGGTGCCCAGCTCGACCCGCGTCGCGTGCAGGTCGGCCACCGCGTCGCCGGAGAGTTCAAGCTGGCCCGCCGGCTCGAGGCTGACCGAGGCGCCGCCGCGCTTCAGGCCGATCGGGTTGCCGTTGTCGAGGATCGGCGTCCAGCCCTTCCGCATCAGCCCTTCCAGCAGCGCGCGGATGCCGTCGGGCGCGTAGGGCGGCGTGGCCAGCGTGCTGCGACGGAAGCCGAATTTCTCGTGCTCCGTGCCGATGCGCCAGTCGGCCTGCGGCTTCGATCCCTTCTCGAACCACTCGGCGAGCTGCCGCGCCGACTCGATCGGGGTGAGATCCGCCTCTCCCGGGTTCGACATCAGGCCCTTCCAAAGCGCGGCTGTCCGATGTTCGGGCGCATCGCCCGAGGCGGCAGCGGCGGGTTGTGCAGCGGTGGGTTACACGGCCTCCGTCCAGTCCCCCGCCAGCGCTTGCAACGCCGCGAGGCCGGCGACCGCCGCCGTCTCCGCCCGCAGGATGCGCGGGCCGAGGGCGACCGTCGAAACAAAGGGTCGCCGACGCAGATCGTCAAGCTCCGCCGTCTCGAACCCGCCTTCGGGGCCGACCAGCCAGCCGAAGGGCGGGCGCAGCCCGATTCCGGCCGCGACGCGCGCGAGCGGCGGCGAGGCCCGGCGCTCGTCGCCGGCGAGCAGCGGTACGGCGGCATCCCATGCGTCCAGCACGGCGTGCAGCGGTGCGGCCTCGGCGATGTGGGGCACGGTCAGGCGATCGCACTGCTCCGCCGCCTCGCGCGCGATGGCGGCGAGGCGCGCGGTGTTGACGCGGTCCGCCACGGTGCGGCGGGTGAAGACCGGCTGGATCAGTGCCGCGCCGAGCTCCGTCGCCTTCTCGGCGACCCAGTCCATCGCGTCGCGCTTGATCGCCGCGACGAGGAGGCGGATGTCGGGTTCCGTCACCGGCGGACGGAGCGGGCGCTCCACGACGAAGCTGGCGCGGTCCTTGCGCAGGCTGGCGATGCGCGCGGCCCATTCGCCGTCGCGGCCGTTGAACAGGCGGACCGGATCGCCCACGGCGCGGCGCAGCACCGTGCCGAGGTAGTGGCCCTGGCCGGGTGCGGCGGCGAGTTCCGCGCCCTCGGCGAGCGGCGCGTCGAGGTGAAGGCGGGGTGGGGTGGACATGGCATCTCCCTCGGCGACATTACTCCCTCCCGTGCAAGGCTTCACAGACATCCGCACCGAGGGCTGGATCGCCCGCCTGCCGCCCGCCTGGCGGCCCTACGCACTGCTCGCCCGATTCGACCGGCCGATCGGCGCCTGGCTGCTGTTCCTGCCTGGGCTCTGGGCGATCTGCCTGGCGGCGCCGGGCTGGGCCGAGGGGGGGCGGCTGACGCTGCTCTTCGCCCTCGGCGCGCTGGTCATGCGCGGCGCCGGCTGCGTGGTGAACGACCTGTGGGACCGCGAGCTCGACCGGCGCGTGGTGCGCACGGCGGGGCGGCCGCTCGCCTCAGGCGCGGTGACGCCGGTGCAGGCCCTCGCCTTCCTGGCTGCGCTGTCGGCCGTGGGGCTGGTGGTCCTGCTGCAGCTCAATGCGACGGCGATCGCGCTTGGGGTGCTCTCGCTGGTGCCGGTGGTGCTCTACCCGCTGGCCAAGCGCGTGACGGACTTCCCGCAATTGGTGCTCGGCCTCACCTTCGGCTGGGGCGCGCCGCTCGGCTACGCCGCGGCGACGGGTGGCGTGGACGGGGTGACGGCGGCGCTCTACGCGGCCTCGATCGCCTGGATCCTCGGCTACGACACGATCTACGCGCACCAGGACCGCGAGGATGACGCCCTGGTCGGCATCCGCTCCACCGCGCTGCATTTCGGGGAGCGCACGGGGCCCTTCCTCGCCGCCTGCTACGCGGCGACGATCGCCTTGCTTGTGCTCGCCGGCTGGCTCGCCGGGCTGCAATGGCGGTTCTACGTCGCGCTGGTGCTGCCCGCGGCGCTGCTGGCACGGCAGGTGGTCGCGCTCGACATCCACGACCCGGCGCGCTGCCTGCAATTGTTCAAGGCGAATCGCGAGGTGGGGCTCGCGGTGGCGCTCGCCATCCTGCTGGGCCGCCTGTGACGGAGGCGGCCGAGGGCTTCATCCGTACCCACACCGCTGTCGCGCGCCCGCCGCTCGTGCCGGAGATCGCGCTGCACCTCGCCACCGAGATCACGCCGATCTGGCAGGCGACGGAGGCCTGGCTCGCCAAGGCCAATATCGAGCCGCCCTTCTGGGCCTTCGCATGGCCCGGTGGGCAGGCGCTGGCGCGGCTGCTGCTGGATGAGCCTGCGCGCGTGGCCGGACGGCGGGTGCTCGACTTCGCGGCGGGCTGCGGCATCGGCGCGATCGCAGCCGCCCGGTCCGGCGCTGCACGGGTGGAGGCAGCCGACATCGATCCGCTCGCCGCCGTTGCGGTGCGGCTGAACGCGGCGCTGAACGGCGTGTCCGTCGCGACCTTGGCGGAGGACCTGGTCGGCGCGCCATGCCGCTGGGATACGGTGCTCGCCGGCGATGTCTGCTACGAGGCGCCGATGGCGCGTCACATCCTGCCCTGGCTGCGCAGCCTCGCCGCCGCCGGTGCCGAGGTGCTGCTGGCCGACCCAGGCCGCGCCTACCTGCCGCGCGAGGGGCTGGAGCCGGTCCGCAGCTTCCGCGTGCCGACGACGCGCGAGCTGGAGGACCGCGAGGAGCGCGAGGTCACGATCCACCGCCTGCTGCCTTGATGTGCTTAGGGCTGGAAGCGGCGACGGCCTTGGCGCAGCGGCAGAACATTTGCGCTGCGGCGAGTCGCTATCTCGGCCATACCGGACGCAGAGGCGATCGCGTCAGCCGCTGTGACGCGCAGGGCCGCTACCTCGGCCATAGTGAGCGCGGCGCCGGCGGGGTGGCGCGGCACTACGACGCGCAGGGGCAGGCACGGGGTACGACGGAGCGCGCCCCTGACGGCGACCGGCGCCGGTCATTCATGGTGCCGCCGCTGCCGGGCCCGCGCCGGACATGGGCGGCGTGCCGCTCGGCGCGAAGCCCTGACCGGCGCTGCCGCCCCGCCCCGGATGGCGGCGGGCGCAGTGCGCATGCGCGCGCGCGCGTCAGATCACGATCCCGCCGTCCACGTGCAGGAGCTGTCCCGTGACATAGCCTGCGCCCGGTGAGGCGAGGAAGGCGATGGCGTGCGCCACGTCCTGCGGCGTGCCGAGGCGGCGGAGCGGGATGCGTGCGAGCGTCGCCTCCCACTGCGCGGCGCTCAGCGCCGCATGCGCCCCCGGGTCCTTGCGCGTGTAGCCCGGCACCACGGCGTTTACCGTGACCTCCGGCGCCCACTCGATCGCAAGCGCCTTCACCAGCGCTTCCACTGCTGCCTTCGCCGCCGCCGAGGCGGGGAAGGTCGGCGTGTCGCTGCGGAACACATGGGCGACGAAGGAGGAGACGGCGATCAGCCGCGGATCGCACCCCGCCGCCAGGTATGGGCGCGCGGCGCGGGCGAGGCGCAGGAAGGCCCAGGCGATGGCGTCCTGGCTGCGGGCGAAATCGGCGTCCGCAAGGCGCTCCACCGGCGTGCGGTCGGCGAAGCCGGCATTGGAGACCAGCACGTCCAGCCCGCCGCCCAGCGCCTCAGCGGCCTGCTCGACCAGCCGCGCGGGCGCCTCGGGCTCGGCGAGGTCGGCCAGCAGCAGCACGGCCTCGCCCCCGCGTTCGCGCACCGCCGCCGCGGTGCGTTCCGCGCCTTCGCGATTGGCACGCGTGTGGACGGCGATGGCAACGCCAGGCGCGGCGAGGGCGCGGCAGGCTGCGGCACCGATCCCGCTCGCGGCGCCGGTCACGAGGATTTTTCGTTCCGCCATGAGTCTCCACCCTGCGCGGTGTGCCGCGAAGGCGCAGCGGCGACACCTGCCGCCAGGATAGCCGGGAGAGGAACGCCATGAAGGCGCTTTCTCGCCGCGGCCTGTTCGGCGCGGCCTGCTTCGCCTGAGGCGGGGCGCATCTCGGGCTCAGCGTGACTCCAATGCAGGCCCAGATCGGCGGCGGCTGGTTGCTGCCCCCCTTCAGCCAGCGTTGCCCTTCGCGCTTCGGTCCGGACGACACGTGCGGCTACATGAACCTGCCCGACAACGAGAAGCGCCAGGCCGCGGCGCGGCTGAATGGGCGTGGGCGGCATCGGCACCGTTTTCACCCGTGGCGTGCTGATCAACGTGGCGGGGCTGAAGGGCCAGCACACCCTTCCGATGGGCTACGAGATCACGCCGGACGACCTGCAGCAGGCCCTGCAGCGCCAGAACACGCGGATCGAGCGCGCCGACGCGGTGATCATCAACACCGGCTGGGGCCATCTCTGGGGCACCGAAAACGCGCAATACGTTCGCGGCTGCCCGGGGATCGGCATCACCGCGGCCGAGTGGATCATCCGCCAGGAACCGGTCCTGATCGGCTCGGACAACTGGCCGGTCGAGGTTGCGCCGAATCCGGACCGCAACGCGAACCTGCCCGTGCACCAGATCGCGCTGGCCGTGCACGGCGTGCACCTGCTCGAGAACATGAAACTGGATGAGCTGGCCGAGCAGCGGGTGTACGAGTTCTGCTTCATCATGCAACCGCTGAAGATCGCCGGCGCCACCGGCTCGACCGTCGCGCCGAGCGCGGTCTTCTGAACGGGCCCGGGGCCGGGATCCGGACGCGGCCCCGGGCCCTGTTGCGTCGGCGTCGTGCCACCCGCATCCTCCGACATCACCTCGCCAGGGGATACGCGCGTGACGCTGACGGTGCTCGAGCCCGAGGGGCTCTATTCAGACACCCTGCTCGAGCAGGAGGTGATGGGCCCGACGGTCCGCATCCTCCGGGGCAATGCCCGGGCGAGCCTCGCCGAGTTGCCCGATGCGCTCTGCGCGCAGGCCGATGGCCTGATGACCCTGCGCATGGCCGTGCCCGGCGACCAGCTCGCGCGCTTCCCGCGCCTCAAGGTCGTGGTCCGCATGGGCGTCGGCTACGACCGCGTGGACCGCGCCGCCTGCGCCGCGCGCGGCATCACCGTTTGCAACCTGCCGGACTACGGCACGCAGGAGGTGGCGGAGTTCGCCCTCCTGCTGGCGATGGCGCTGCGCCGCGGCCTTCCGCTCTACTACGACACCCAGCGCGCCGACCCGCCGGCGCCCTGGGGCGTGATTCCCTCGCCGTTGGTGCGCCGGCTGGAGGGGCAGACCTTCGGCATCGTCGGGCTCGGGCGCATCGGCACGGCGGCGGCGCTGCGCGCCAAGGCCATGGGCTTCCGCGTGGCGTTTTTCGATCCCTATCTGCCCAACGGGGCGGACCGCGCGATCGGCGTGCATCGCGCACGCACGCTCGACGAGCTGCTAGTCCAGTCCGACGTGCTCTCGATCCACACCCCGCTGACGCGCGCCACGCGCGGCCTGATCGGCGAGCGTGAGCTGCGCCTGCTGCCGCGCGGCGCGGTGGTGGTGAACACCGCGCGCGGTCCGATCCTTGACCTCGACGCGCTGGAACGGGTGCTGCGCGATGGCCACGTTGCCGGCGCCGGGCTCGACGTGATCCCGGAGGAGCCGCCGCGCGAGCCGGTGCCCCCGCTGCTGCGCGCCTACCGGGCGCGCGAGCCCTGGCTCGCCGGGCGTCTGATCATCACGCCGCACATCGCCTTCCACACGCCCGAGGCGTGGGAGGACATCCGGCTCAAGAGCGCCGAGACGATGCGCGATGTGCTGGTGGAGGGGAAGCGGACGAATGTGATACCGCCGGAGGCGGAATGATACCGCGCGGTTGATTGATGCGGGATTCGTCCGCCCCCGGTGGTGGCGGTAAGCGGAGCTTGGTGGGCTTCGGACGCGCAGGGGGGCGGAGCGGCACCGGAGGAGCGAAGTGAGGGACCCGAGGGATTTCTGGAGGGCGAGGCGCACCCCCACGGTGCGTTTCAGTGATGCCTGGTCAGGCGGAGGTGAGGGCTTCCGCGCGTGGATGAACGCCCGACCCGCACGCGATCCACACCATGGAGTTCGCGGCAGGGCACGAACGCCCTGGACATCATTCGGCATCGTCTCGGGACTCGTGCTCGCGATGTTTCTCGCCGCCCCGCTGGTCTGGGCGCGCAGCCTGAAGCCCTGCGAAGCCCTCGAAACCGCTTTGATTAACCGGCAGCGAGGTCCCATTGTCGGTGTTCGGGACCCGACCCGATGGTTGTCCCCCTTGGCCGGGCGAGACCTTCGATCGCTCTCGCGGGGGCGGATCGGCGAGCAGATCGCCTCCGAGGAGTACCGGGGGTGGCCGCACTTCGTCGGCTGCACGATGCTCTTCTGGCAGGTTCGCGCAAGCGCACGTGTTTCACCGGGATAAGGCTCCCGGTCGGCGGAAGGAACGGCCGGCCCGGCGTGAGCACCTCACGCACGGGCCCGAACAGGAGAGCGCGATGCAGCGCTGCGCCTTGCCTGCCTCGACGCTCCTTGCCGCCAGCCTGGTGGCAGCGAAGCCCGTGCCGCGGGTGGTGACGTAGGAGTTCATGGTCCCCGCAGCGGTGCGGCGGAGGGAGACGCGACGCCGACGCGGCCGGACCGCACCCTGCTGTTCGTGCATGGCGCGACTGAGAGTTCGAGCGGCGGGAAGTCAACACCTGCAGAAGTGTCGACTTCGACGTGCGCTGGCAGTGCTACGGCGCCGAGGCTGGCGCGGCACAGCTCCGGCGAGCGCGCGTGCTCACCGGGCGAGGCCTCTACCCGTTCGCCACCGGCTCAGGCGCCGCACGCTTCATCTCCGCAGGCTGCACACCCGGCGCCGGCAGGCTGAGCACGAAGGTCGCCCCGCCGCCGGGCGTCTCCTCCGCCCGCATCGAGCCGCCATGCGTCCCCGCCACGGCCCGACAGAGGGCGAGGCCGACGCCGGTGCCCACCCCGTCCGGCTTGGTGGTGAAGAACGGGTCGAAGATCCGCTCGCGCAACTCGGGCGGGATGCCCGGCCCGTTGTCGGCCACCTGTAGCTCGACAGCGCCTGCCACCCGCCGGGCGGAGACCACCAGGCGCCGCACCGGCGATCGCGCCGGGTCGGCGGCGCTGTTGCCGGCCTCCATGGCGCCCGGCCCCCCGATGCCCTCGAGCGCGTGCTGCGCGTTGGTCACCAGGTTCGCCACCACATGCGCGATCTGGTCGGGGTCGCCGCGCAGCTCCGGCAGGTCGTCGGGCAGGTCGAGCTCGAGCGTGATCCCCGCCGCACGCAGCCCGTAGCCCACGAGGTCAAGGCCGGCGCGCACCGCCTCTGCCAGGTCGAGCCGATCGCGGCGATGCGCCCGGCGCCGCGCGCTCGCCATCAGGCTGGCGACGATCCGGCCGCAGCGCTGCGCCGCGTCGCGCACCGCCTCCGCGCGCGCGGCGAGCGGCGTGCCCTCCGCCTCCTCGGCCAGCAGCAGCGCCTGGGCGGCGACGACGGCGAGCGGGTTGTTGATCTCGTGCGCCAGGCCCGCGAGGAGCGAGGCGGTGGTGGAGAGTTGCTCGGCGCGGCGCAGCGCGTCTCGCTGGGCGCGGCGGGCGCGTTCCGCCTCGTGTCGCGCGGTAATGTCGGTGTAGGTGGAGACGAGGCAGCCGTCCGGCAGGCGGCGCCGGCGAATCTCCAGGCACACCCCGTCGGAGCGCAGGTCCTCCTCGACCGAATCGGCTGCGCCGAGGATGCGCGCGACACGCTCGGCGACGATGGTCTCGAAGCTGGCGTCGCGCCGGTCGTGGCCGGAATAGATCCCTCGCGCGAGCCGGTCGCGCACGAAGGCCTCGACCGGCGTGCCGGGGCGGCCGAGCTCGGCGGGGAAGCCGTACAGGTCGAGGAAGCCCTTGTTGCACAGGATCAGCCGGCCTTCGGGGTCGATGATGTTCACCCCGTCGCCGATGCTGGAAAGGATCGTCTCGAGCTGCGCCGTCCGCCGGGCGAGCTCCTCCTCGCGCGACTTCAGCTCGGTGAGGTCGCGCATGAACACGGCGAAGCCCTCGATGCTGCCGTCGTCGGCGCGCTTCGGGGCGAAGATCCAGTTGATGTATTTCGGCCCGCTCCGGCGGTACTGGATCCAGCCCTCCGCCCTGACCGTCTCGCCGGCGAGGGCGCGGTGGGCGAGCGGGTCGAGCCGGCGCTTCACGTCGGGGCCGACCAGCTCCTCCGTGGTCAGGCCGATGATCTCCTCGGGCTTCCTGCCGGCGAACTCGCAGAATTCGCGATTGACGAAGCGGTAGCGGAAGTCGCGGCCGACCAGGCAGATGCGCGCGGGGATGGCGTCCAGGATCTCCTCGAACTGGCGGCCGCGCCGCTCCAGCTCCTCCTGGCGCTCCTTGGCTTCCGTGAGGTCCCGCGTGATCACCATGTAGGCGCTGACCTTGCCGCGCGGACCGAGCACGGGGGCGTAGATCCGGTCCACGTAGCGACGGCGCGGCGGCGCGGTCGGGTCCCGGTGGTCGAGATACTGGATCCAGCCCTGCCAGCGATGCGTCTCGCCGGCCAGCGCCCGGCGCCCCAGCGGCGCGATGCGCCGCGCCGTGGCGCGGCCGAGGATGTCGGCCACCGTGGTGCCGATGATCTTCTCGCGCGGTAGGCCGAGGAAGGCGCACATCTCGGCGTTGACGTAGATGTGCCGGCGACGGCGATCCATCACCGCGATGCGCACCGGCGCGGCGTCGAGCACCGCGGCGAGGGTGGCGGGGTCGAGCCAGGGTGCCGTCAGGCGCGACGTCGCCGGACGCGGCGCCGCCTTCTTCGCCGGCGAGGGTGTGCCGCGCGACGCCCCGGCGCCCTTGGCCCTGCGTGTCGCTGCCTGGGCGGCCGACGCCCCGCCCTTCCCGCTCCGCGCCACCGCTGCGGCGCCGCGTCGATCAGCGCTCGGCCGTCGGGTCGAAGAC
>JADGHI010000087.1 GCA_019689515.1 Acetobacteraceae bacterium
GAGGCGCACAACCCTCCCGATCGCGGCGGCCTGGCGGCATCACGCACGGCCGGTCGCTGGCGCGGCGCGGCGGAGCGCGCCAGGGCCGAGGACGCCGAACGCCACCGAGGCAGAGACGGCCCGGCCGGCGATGGATGGAGGCTGCTCCCGCCCGGCCGCGCGGGTGGAGCGGTCCATCCGGCATTCGTCGGTGGGCCTGCGCATCGTCGGGCTCATGCCGGAGGGGCATGGAGGAGCGAGCGCATGGGTCGCCCCAGCTTCGGTTCGTCGAGCGGGGGCGTTCGCCGTACCGGTCGCGCGTGAGAGCAAGGCGCACGGGACACCCAAGGCGCGGATGGCCACCGCTTGAAGCCGCAGCCCATCCCCTCCCCCTCCGCCGGGGCGCTGGATGCGACCGCGGCGGGCCTTCTGGTGCTGCTCTGCGCGATCTGGGGCGTGGCGCAGGTCGCGGTGAAGGTCGGCAACGCGGGCATCGCCCCGGTGCTGCACTGCGCGCTGCGCTCGATCGGCGCGGCGGCGCTGGTGCTGCTCTGGTGCCGGCTGCGTGGCATCCGGCTCGGCCTGCGCGACGGCTCGCTCGGGCCAGGGCTGCTGGCCGGGGTGCTGTTCGCGAGCGAATTCCTGCTGATCTTCGCCGGCATGGACCGCACCACCGCCGCGCGCGGCGTGGTGTTCGTCTATTTCGCCCCCTTCATCGTCGCGCTCGGCGCGCACTGGTTCACACCGGGGGACCGGCTGACCGGTGCCAAGCTGACCGGCCTCGCCGCCGCCTTTCTGGGGCTGGCGCTCGCCTTCGCCGACAGCCTGCGCCTGCCCTCCGCGCGCGAGCTGGAAGGCGACCTGATGTGCCTGGCCGCCGCGGTCCTCTGGGGCGCGACGACGGTGGTGATCAAGGCCTCGCGCCTGTCGCACATCCCGGCGGAGAAGACTCTCCTCTACCAGCTCGGCGTCTCGGCGGTGGTGCTGCCGCCGGCCTCGCTGCTGGCCGGCGAGGACTGGACGATCCGCTGGGAACCGCTGGTCGTCGCGTCGCTCGTCTATCAGGTCGCGATCGTCGCATCGGCGAGCTACGCGGCGTGGTACTGGCTGATCGCCCGCTACCAGGCCTCGCGCCTGGCAGCCTTCAGCTTCCTCACGCCGATCTTCGGCGTGGCCTCCGGCGCGGTGCTGCTGGGCGAGCCGGTAACGCCGGCGCTGGCGGCCGCGGTGGCGCTGGTCGGCTTCGGGATCTGGTGCGTCAACCGGCCGGAGCCGCGGCCGCTGTCGCAGCGCGCGGATTGAGGCGCAGGCGCTTGGCCGCGTTGCCGGTCGCCGCCGCGGCGAAGCGGACGAGCACGTCCTCCGGCCAGGGGACGACGCGACGGGCACCGAGATCGACGCAGAGATAGAGCACCTCGTTCTCCGCCACCTCCCAGCCCTCCTCGGCGTGGCGCATGAGGTGGCGCAGCAGCAGCCGCTTGGAGTCGAAGGCGAGCACCTCGGACTCGCAAGTGAGCGGCGCGCCGAGCCTGACCTCGCGGATATAGGCCTGCCAGGACTCCGCCGCGAAGGTGCCGAGGCCGCGTTCCCGGAACCCCGGGCCGAGGCCGAGGCGCGGCCAGAGCACATCGGTCGCCATGTCGAAGACGACCAGGTAGTAGGCGAGGTTCATGTGGCCATAGTGGTCCACCCATTCGGGGCGGACGCGGGCGAGCGGTTCGGTCTGCATGGCCCCGCTTCCTAGCCGCAAGCGGGGTAGGCGAGCCAGCCCAGGATCGCGCCGTCCGCGGACTCGATCCGCTGCGCATCCACGCAGCGGCGTTCGAGGAAGAAGGCGGGGTCCGCAGCCCGTGGCGAAGGCTGCGCCGCCGGTGCCGGCGCGCGCTCGCGGATGCGCCCGGACCGCAGGGCCTCGCAGAACTCGCGCGTGCCGTCGGCGCGGTGGATCACCAGGCGCACAGCGCCGTCCGGCAGTTCGGCCGCAAGGGTGACGAAGGCCCGCTGGTCACCCGCGAGGCAGGCGCGCGCGGCCATCGCCCAGGAAAGCCGCTCCTGTCCCTGGGCCGGCAGCGCCAGGGTGGGCAGGAGCGCCGCGAGCGTCGCCGTCACGGCGGCGACGCCCCGCCACATCAGTGGATGTCTTCCATCTTCGCGAAGGCCTCGCGCAGCGAGGCGACGGTGAGGCTCCCCGCACGGCAGAGGTCGAGGATCACCTTCTCCCGCCGGGCGCCGAGCTCGATCGCGGCGGGCAGGAGCTTCACCGCCTCGTGCGGGATCACCACCGCGCCGTGGCGATCGGCATGGACCACGTCGTTGTGCGCGCAGGGCATGCCGTGCACGTTCACCTCGCCGCCGAAATCCACCACATGCACATAGGCGTGCGATGGCCCGACCGAGCCGGCGAGCATCTGGAAGCCCGGCGCCGCCATGTCGAGGTCGCGGATCGAACCGGAGGTCACCACCCCCTGCGCGCCGAGCGCCTTGTGCACGGCGCTGTTCACCTCGCCCCAGAAGGCACCGGTGCCCGGCACCTCGTCGAGGTCCTCGATCACCACGACGGTCGGAAGCGGACTGTTGGCGACGTACTCGTACCAGCCGAGCCGCGCGGCGCGGTCATCCTCCCGCGTGCGGCCGGAGGGCTGGGCGGCGCGGATCGTGCCGGTACGGGCGAGGCCGCAGATCGGCGGCAGCGACGGATGGGCGCAGACGAAGGGGCGGATGGAGAAGCCCCGGCCGCGGCGCGCGGGCACGACGAGCTCAAGCGCATTGCAGATCGTCGGCGTGTCCCATTGGCGCAGCGCCTCGAGGTCAGCGGTGGTGAAAGGCAGGTCTTCGGCCATGTCTCTGTTTCCCCCTCTGGTCCATGGAGCATCCGATGGCGCGGGGTGCGGGGTCAAATCCCCCTGCCGGCAACGCCCCCATCGGGGAGCGCCGCCGCAGCCGGCCTGGGACCGCCGGGGCCGGCCGGTCAGGCCGTGGCCCGGCCGTTCAGGGCGCGCCAGACCTTCTCCGGCGTCAGCGGCATGTCCAGATGCGCGACGCCGAGCGCGTCGCACACCGCCGAGACGACCGCCGGCGGCGCGCCGCAGGCCCCGCCCTCGCCCGCGCCCTTCACGCCGAGGTCGTTGCTCGGGCAGGGCACGACGTTGAGGTCGAGGCGGAAGGACGGCGCGTCGGAGGCGCGCGGCAATGCGTAGTCCTGGAAGGTGGCGGTGAGGAACTGACCGCTCTCCGGATCGTAGCGCGCGTGCTCCAGCATCGCCTGGCCGATGCCGGCCATGATGCCGCCGTGGCACTGGCCGTGGACCAGCATCGGGTTGATCGGCACGCCGACATCGTCCACGGCGGCGTAGTTCACCAGCGCGACCTGGCCGGTCTCGGGGTCCACCTCCACCTCGGCGACGTGGCAGCCATTCGGGAAATTGCACTCCGTGTCGCGCTTGTAGAGGAGCTTCTCGTCCAGGCCCGGCGTCTCGCCCGGCGGCAGGCGCGCGGGGTCGTGCGCGGCGGCGATCACCTGGTCCCAGGTGACGGCGAGGTCGGTGCCGGCGACGCGGAAGGCCCCGTCCTCGAACTGCACGTCCTCGACGCCGGCCTCCAGCACATGCGCGGCGATGCGACGGGCCTTCTGCATCACCAGTTCCGCCGTGCGCGCGATGGCGACGCCGCCCATCTGCGAGGACCGCGAGCCGCCGGTGCCGCCGCCCTGCTCAACCACCTCGGTGTCGCCCTGGACCAGGTCGATCCGGTCGAAGGGGATGCCGAGCTTCTCCGAGAGCACCTGCGCGAAGGCCGTCTCGTGCCCCTGGCCGTGGCTGAAGGTGCCGACGATGAGCCTCGCTCGCCCCTCCTTCGTCAGGATCACGCGCGCCCATTCCTGCGGCTGGCCGCCGGAGGCCTCGATGAAGTAGCCGATGCCGATGCCGCGCAGCTTGCCGCGCGCGAGCGACGCCGCGCGGCGGGCGGGGAAGCCCTGCCAGTCGGCGAGCATCAGCGCCATCTCCTGCGTCTCCTCGAAGCGGCCGCTGTCGATGAGGTTGCCGACGCAATTCGCGTAGGGGATCTGCTCCGGCCGGATGAAGTTGCGCCGGCGGATCTCGTCGCGGCCGATGCCGAAGGCGGCAGCGCCCTGGTCGAGCAGGCGCTCGATCACATAGGCGGTCTCCGGCCGGCCGGCGCCGCGATAGGCATCGGTCGGCGCGGTGTTGGTGAAGACGCAGCGCACCTGCACGTTGACGGCCTGGATGTCATAGACCGTGCCGTTGATGCGCCCGCCCGCGAGGGTCGGGATGCGCGGGCCGAAATCGAGCAGGTAGGCGCCCATCGCCGCCGTGGTGCGCACCTTCAGCCCGATCGCCTTGCCGTTCGCGTCGAACGCCATCTCGGCGTGGGTGACGTGGTCGCGGCCATGCGGGTCGCAGAGGAAGGTCTCGGTGCGGTCGGCCCGCCACTTCACCGGGCGGCCGAGCCGCCTCGCCGCCCACAGCACCAGCGCGCTCTCCGGGAACAGCTTGCCGCGCAGGCCGAAGCCGCCGCCGACATCGGGCGAGACGACGCGCAGCTTGTCCTTCGGAACCTTGAAGACGTGCTGCGCCAGGCCATCGCGCACCCGGATCGCCCCCTGGGTCGGCGAGTGCAGGATGTAGCGGCTGCCGTCCCACTCGCCGATCGCAACACGCGGCTCCATCGGGTTGCCGACGAGGCGATTGTTGATCAGGTCCACCGAGACGACCTTGTGCGCGCGGGCGAAGGCCTCCTCGGTCTCCTTCTCCCGCCCGCTCGACCAGTGGACGCAGAGGTTCGAGCCGCGCTCGGGCCAGATCACCGGCGCGCCGGGCGCGTCCGCGGCGGCCGTGTCGGTGACGCTCGGCAGGATGTCGTATTCGACCTCGATCAGCTCGGCCGCCTCGACCGCCTGCTCGCGCGTCTCGGCGACGACAAGCGCGACGGGGTCGCCGACATAGCGCACGCACTCGCTCTGCAGGATCGGGCGCGGCGGGCACCAGAGCGGCTTGCCGTCCACGCCGGGCACCTCGACCAGCACGGGCAGGAAGCCGAGCCCATCTTCCGCCACCTCCTTGCCGGTGAGCACGGCGATGACGCCGGGCGCGGCCTTGGCCGCCGCGGTGTCCATCGAAACGATGCGCGCATGGGCGTGCGGCGAGCGCAGGATGGCGGCGTACGCCTGGCCGGGGCGGTTGATGTCGTCGGTGTAGGTGCCGCGGCCGGTGAGGAAGCGGATGTCCTCCTTGCGCCGCACGGGCTGTCCGATGCCGAACTTATCCATGGTCTCTCCCGCAAGGCTTCGCACCAGCGAAGCCGCCTGGCGCCGGCCTGTCGAGTCAGGCCGCGAGCCGGGCAGCGTTCTCTCCCGCAAGGCGGCCGAGCACGGTCGCGCTCAGCAGCCCGTTCCCCGACAGGTAGCCCGAGGCGTCCGGTCCGGAAACGCCGCAGGCCGCGCCGCCGGCGGCGAAGAGGTTGGGCAGCGGCGTGCCGTCCGGCCGCAGGACCCGCGCGGTGCGGTCCACGGCGAGCCCGCCCTGGGTGTGGAACAGCGCGCCGGTGACGCGCACCGCGTGAAGCGGCGGGAGAAGCGGCGCGGGCGTGCGCGACCAGTCGCGGCCGAACCGGTCGGCGGAGCCGGCCCGCTTGGCGGCCTCAACGGCGGCGAAGGTCGCGGCGAAGGCGTCGGCCGGGACGCGCATGCGGGCCGCGAGGGCCTCCGGCGAATCCGCCGTGAGGACGGCGCCCGCCGCTTCCGCGCTGCGGAAATCCTCGAACTGCCGCGCGATGGCGGCGATGCGGGCGTCGAAGATGTCGAAGGCGAGGCCCTCGGGCTGGCGCAGCACGGCCTCGCCGGCCTCGGAGTAGCCAGAAGCTTCGTTCCAGAACCGCTCCCCGCGCAGGTTCACCTGGAAGCCGCCCTCCATGATGACCGCCCAGGTGATGAGTATGCCCTGCGGGTGGGCGACGGAGCCGTGGCCCTGATGGCCTGTCAGGTCGCGCAGCGCGGCGCCGAGCGCCTCGCCCCAGAGCACCGCCTCGCCCTCGTTGCCGGGGTGGCCGAAGTAAAGGGCATTGGCGAGGGCCGGGATGTGACGCGCGACCAGCGCCTTGTTCGCGCCGAAGCCGCAACAGGCGAGGACGAGCGCGCCGCAGCCGATGCGCTCGCGCGCGCCATCGGGGCGCTCGGCGATCAGGCCGCGGATGCGGCGGGCGCGGTCGGCGACGAGGGTGGTGACACGTGCCTCGGTCAGGAGCGCGATGCCCCGCGCCTCGGCCGCGCTGCGCAGCCGATCCACCAGCTCGGCGCCGGAGCGCGAGGGCAGGCCGTGCATGCGGCGGTGCGAGTGGCCGGGGTAGTCGAAGTCGTGGACCAGGCTGAAGGGCAGGCCGAAGCGGTCGGCGAGCCACTCCACCGTCGCGCCGGCCTGCGCGGCGAGGGTTTCGACCAACGCCGGATCGGCCTTGCCATGCGCCTTGCGGTGCAGATCGGCGGCAAAGGCCGCAGCATCGTCGGCGATGCCGTGGGCGCGCTGGAAGCGCGTGCCCGCGGCCGGGATCAGCCCGGCGGAGAGAGAGGTGGAGCCGCGCGGCACCGGGTCGCGCTCCAGGACGAGCGGTTCGGCGCCGGCCTCGCGTGCAGCGAGGGCGGCGGTGAGGCCCGCGGCACCGGCCCCGATGATGGCGACGGGCACCTCGGCGTCGAAACGCGGGGCGTCCTCGAAGAGGACCTCGCCGCTCATGGCAGTTCCGCGATCGCCTCGGCGATGGTGGCGATGCGCGCGACCGGGCGCAGCGCCTCCACTGCGACGCGATGCACCTCCGGCGAGAAGGCGGCGCAGCCATCCTCCAGCAGCGTCACCTCGAAGTCGCGCACATGCGCGTCGCGCACGGTGGAGGCGACGCCGCCATTGGTCACGATGCCGCAGACGAGCAGGCGGCGGATGCCGGCGCGGTTCAGCACCCATTCCAGGCGGCTCATGTAGAAGGCAGAGAAGGCCACCTTTTCGACCGCGATATCGGCCGGGGCGAGCTCGTCCACCAGCGCATGGCCCCAGGAGCCGGGGGCGAAGTCGCCCTTCGCCAGGAAGGGGCGGAGCTGGCGCAGATGCGGCGAGATGAAGGGCTCACCGCCCTTGCCGGGGACGAGGGTGAAATGCGTCGAGACGATCCAGCCGCCGGCCTCGCGCATGCGCCGCGCGAGCGGAGCGATGCGCGCTGGCAGGGCGGCGATCTCCGGCGCGGACTGACCGGCGCGGCCATAGGCGCCGCGTGGGTGGAGGAAGTCGTTCTGCAGGTCGCAGAGCAGCAATGCCGTCTGGCTGGCGGGGATCGGTGGGCCGGCCATCTCACGCCCTCTCGATGATCAGGTTGCCGAAGCGGTCCACGCGCGCGACGAGGCCGGGATCCACGACCACGGTCGCGTCCGGCTGCTCGAGGATCGCAGGCCCAGGGACGGCGGCGCCCACGGGGAGGTCCAGGCGCGAGAAGATCGCCGCGTCGCGCCAGGCACCGTCGAAGAACACGGGCCGCGTGCCGCGCGCCGCCGCCTGCATCGAGGCCCCCTCCCCCGGCGCGAGCGCGGCGAGATCGAGCGGAGGCCGGCGCCCGATCGCCGCGGTGCGCAGCGTGACGATGCGCACCGGCAGGCCCGGCAGCAGACGGCTGAAGGCGGCCCGGTAGGCAGCTTCGAAGGCCTCGCGGACGATCCCCTCGGTGACGCCGGTGGTCCCGCACGGCCGCACCGCGACCGGCACGGGGACGCCGACCGTGTGGGTCTGGCCCTGGTAGTGCATGTCGAGCTCGAACAGGACCTCGATGCGCTCGACCGGCAGGCCGGCGGCCTCCACCACCGCGCGCGCGGCGGCGGCTTCGGCCACCATGCGCCGGTCGAGCGCCGCGGCGTCCAGGCCGTCGAGCGCGAGGTTCAGCGTCTGCACCTGGTCGTGGCGCACATCGGCAATCACGCAGCCGAGCGCGGAGGTGACGCCCGGGAAGCGCGGCACGAGCGCGGCCCGGAGCCCGACCTCTCGGATCAGCGCGCCGACATGCAGCGCACCGCCGCCGCCGAAGGTCACCGCGACGAAGCGCGCCGGGTCGTGGCCACGCTCGATCGAGACCAGGCGGATCGCGCCGGCCATCCGGGCATTGGCGACGCGCACGATCGCCTCGGCCGCGGCAAGCGGATCGAGGCCGAGCGGCGCGCCGACATGCCGCGCGATCGCATCGCGCGCGGCCTCGACGTCGAGACGCGCGAGGGCGCCGCCGATCGGACGCTCCGCATTGATGCGGCCGAGCACGAGGTTGGCGTCGGTCAGGGTCGGGCGGTCATTGCCCTGGCCGTAGCAGACCGGGCCGGGCCGGCTGCCCGCGCTCTCCGGGCCGACCTGGAGCAGCCCGCCGCGATCGACATGCGCGATGGAGCCGCCGCCGGCGCCGATCGTGGTGATCTCGATCATCGGGCTGCGAATCACCAGGCCGAAGTCGATCGTCGCCTGCGCGGCGAGCTCCATCCGGCCGCCGACAACCAGCGACACGTCGAAGGAGGTGCCGCCGAGGTCGCAGGTGATCGCGTTCTCGAACCCGGCCGCGCGGGCGATCGCCGCCGCCGCGATCACGCCCGCCGCAGGGCCGGAGAGCGCGGTGCGCACCGGCATCCGACGCGCCCGCTCGGTGGACATGATGCCGCCATTCGACTGGACGATGTGGAAGCGGCCGGCGAACCGCTCCTCTGTCAGGGCGGCCTCCAGCTTGCCGAGATAGGAGGCGACGACGGGCTGCAGATAGGCGTTCAGCGCGGTCGTGGAGGCGCGCTCGAACTCGCGGATCTCCGGGAGGATCTCGGAGGAGACGGAGACGTGCGGATTGGGCCAGAGGCCGCGCACGATCTCCGCGGCAACACGCTCGTTCTCCGGGTTGGCGTAGCTATTGATGAAGACGATGGCGCAGGCCTCGGCGCCCCGCGCCAGCAATTCACGCGCCGCCGCGCGCACGGCCTCGGCGTCCACCGCCGTGCGGATCGTGCCGTCTGCCAGGGTGCGCTCCGGCACCTCCAGGCGCAGATCGCGGTCGGCGATGGGGGTGAAGTCGCCCCAGAGGCCCCAGGTGTGGCGACGGTCGCGCCGGCGCATCTCCAGCACGTCGCGGAAGCCCTGGGTGGTGATGACGCCGAGCCGCGCGCCCTTGCGCTCGAGCAACGCATTGGTGCCGACCGTGGTGCCGTGCACGATCGCGCCCATTCCGGCGGCGCCGCCGAGGGCATTCAGGCCCGCGAGGAAGCCCAGCGCCTCGTCGCCGCGGTGCGAGGGCACCTTCGCCGTGCGGAAGGCGCCGGTCGCGGGATCGAAGAGGAACAGATCGGTGAAGGTGCCGCCGACATCCACGCCGACGATCGCAGAGCCATGGGCAGTCATGCGACATCCATGCCGTAGTCGCGCCGAGCCGTCTCCGCGCTGATGTAGCCGAGGCGCAGGTCGCGCGCGATGCGCTCGCGCGGTCGCGCCTGCGGGTCGCCGAAGCCACCGCCGCCGGGTGTTTCGAGCCGCACGCGCTGACCCTGGCGGATGGTCACGCCGACCACCTTGCTCGCCATGGGCGGGCTCGCCCAGCCGGTGTCGGTCTGCCAGGCGAAGCGCGTCATCGCCGCCGGCCCGCCGCCGTTCACGCCGAAGGGCGGGAAGCGGCCGCGTTCGCCGAGCAGCGCGACCTCGGTGGTGCCGGGGGCCAGCGCCTCGATCTCGTAGATCGCCCCGACGCCGCCGCGGTGCAGACCCGGCCCGGCGCTATCGGGGCGCAGCGCCCATTGCGTGAACATCACTGGATTGGCGGCCTCCAGGATCTCGGCAGGCGGCATGGTGGCGGTGCTGATCGGGTTGTTGGCGTGGTGCAGGCCGTCGCTCTCCGGATTGCCGCCGAGCCCGCCGCCGAAGAAGGAGAACATCAGCCAGCGAGTCCCGTCGGGGCGCTGGCCGGAGAGGGCGAGCGCGTTGATCGTGCCGAAGGGACCGGCCGTCGCGCGTTCCGGCACCGCCTTGCCGAGCGCGCCGAAGATGACGCCGATCAGGCGCAGGATGGTCTCCGTGTAGCCTGCAACCGGACGGGGCGCCTTCGCGCCGAGCAGCGTCGTCTCGGGGATGACGAACTCGATCGGACGCAGCACGCCCGCATTCGCCGGCACCTCCGGGAAGGCGTGCTTCAGCGCGACGTAGCAGGCCGCGACGGTGGTGGCGTAGGAGATGTTGAGCGGCCCGGCGCAAGGCGGGGAGGAACGCGAGAAGTCGAGCGTCATGCGGTCGCCCGCCACGGTGAGGTCGAGCGCGATGGAGAGCGGCTCGTCCCTCACCCCGTCATTGTCGAGCCAGTCGTCGAAGCGGTAGGTGCCGTCCGGAAGGGCCACGATGTGCTCGCGCATCAGCGCCTCGGCCCGGTCGGTGAGCGCGCCGAGCGCGGCCTCGACGCGGTCGTCGCCATACTCGTCGAGCAGCTCGGCGAGCCGCCGCTCGCCGAGGTCGAGCGCGTTGAGCTGGCCGTTCAGGTCGCCCCAGTTCGACTGCGGCACGCGGCTGTTGCAGGCGAGGATGTCCAGGATGTCCTGGTTCATCCGCCCGGCCGCAATAAGCTTCACCGGCGGGAAGCGCACGCCCTCCTGAAAGCTCTCGATCGCCGCGGGGTTGTAGTTGCCGGGCACGTTGCCGCCAATGTCGAGCCAGTGGCCGACGCTCGCGATCCAGCAGAACAGCCGCCCGCCGCGGAACACCGGCCGCACCAAGCGGAAGTCGTTGAGGTGCGTCCCGCCGTCGTAGGGGTCGTTGAACAGGAAGGTGTCGCCGGGCTCCAGGCCGCCCTCGCGCGCAACCTTGGCGATCACGGAGCGCACCGCGAAGGACATGGCGCCGACGAAGATCGGCAGGCCCTTCGTGCCCTGCACCAGCGTGTCGCCGGTTTCGGCGTGGTAGAGGCCGTGGCAGGCGTCGCGCGCCTCGGCGATGATGGGATTGAAGGCGCTGCGGTAGAGCGTCGCGTCCATCTCGTCGGCGACCTGCTCCAGCCGGCCCTTCAGCACGGCGAGGGTGACGGGATCGAGCGGGGGGCGGGCGGCGTTCATGTCGATGG
>JADGHI010000088.1 GCA_019689515.1 Acetobacteraceae bacterium
GCGGATCACGGAGTTGCTTTCCGCGAATGATGTCGTCCTCGACCTGAAGATGGGGAGCAAGCAGGACCTGCTCCGGAGCCTTTCGGCCGAGGCGGCCAGCCGGCTCGGGCGCCCGGAGCAGGAGATCCTTGACGCTCTGCAGGCCCGCGAGCGGCTCGGCTCGACAGGTCTCGGCAGGGGCGTCGCGCTCCCGCATACGCGGCTCGAGGGAATCGAGGCCCCCGTCACACTCTTTGCGCGGCTGCGCCGGCCGATCGACTTCGAGGCCAAGGATGACGAGCCGGTTGATCTCGTCTTCCTGGTGCTCTGGCCGGAAGCGTCGCCCGAGGGCTTCCTGCCGGCCCTGGCGGAGATCTGCCGCGTGCTGCGCGCGCCGCAGGTGCTCCGGCGCCTGCGGCAGGCGAAATCCGCGGAGGAGGCGATGACGGTCCTGCACGAGGCCGAGGCGACGGCGGCGGCTCCGCCGGACGGTACCGGGGCGGAGACGGGGTGACGCACCGCGCCGTGCCTCGCTCGCCGCCGCCGCCAACGGTCCGCCGGCCGCTTGGCGCTCCTTCTCCGGCTGCCTAGACCGCAAGGGAATCGATGCCCGACGACCTGCTCCTCCTCGCCTCCGTCGGCCTCCCCTTCATCGGCGCGCTCGCCGCCGGGCTGCTGCCCACCTACGCCCGCAACGCCGCGGCGTGGCTGGCCGGCGCGGTCGCCCTCGTCTGCCTGCTCCTCGTCTGGGGCCTCTATTCCACGGTGGCGGAAGGCGGCGTGGTCCGCTTCGAGGTCGGGTGGATGCCGGGCCTGGGGCTCGACTTCGTGCTGAGGATGGACGGCTTCGCCTGGGTCTTCGCGGGGCTGATAACGGGCATCGGCTTCCTCGTGGTGCTCTACGCGCGGTACTACATGTCGGCGGAAGACCCGGTGCCGCGCTTCTTCTCGTTCCTCCTGGCCTTCATGGGCTCCATGACGGGCCTGGTGCTCTCGGGCAACCTGATCCAGCTGGTCTTCTTCTGGGAGCTGACCAGCCTGCTCTCCTTCCTGCTGATCGGATACTGGTACCACCTCCAGGCCGCGCGCGACGGGGCGCGCATGGCGATGACCATCACCGCGTTCGGCGGGCTGGCCCTGCTCGCCGGCATGCTGGTGATCGGCCACATCGTCGGCAGCTACGACCTCGACCGCGTCCTGGCGTCCGGCGACCGCATCCGGTCGCATCCCCTCTATCTTCTGGCCCTGATCCTCGTGGCCCTGGGGGCGCTGACCAAGAGCGCGCAGTTCCCCTTCCACTTCTGGCTGCCGCACGCCATGGCGGCCCCGACCCCGGTTTCGGCCTATCTGCACTCGGCCACGCTGGTGAAGGCGGGCGTGTTCCTGCTGGCACGCCTCTGGCCGGTGATGGCGGGCACCGACGCCTGGCTCTGGACCATCGGGACGGCGGGCCTGATCACGCTGCTGCTCGGCGCCTATGTCGCGATCTTCCAGAACGATCTGAAGGGGCTGCTGGCCTATTCGACCATCAGCCACCTCGGCCTCATCACGCTGCTGCTCGGCCTCAACAGCAGGCTGGCCATGGTCGCGGCCATCTTCCACACCATGAACCACGCCACCTTCAAGGCGTCGCTGTTCATGGCCGCGGGCATCATCGACCACGAGACGGGGACGCGCGACATCCGTCGCCTCTCCGGCCTGAACCGCTCGATGCCCTTCACCTCGCGCCTCGCCGTGGTCGCCGCCGGCGCCATGGCCGGCGTGCCGCTGCTCAACGGCTTCATCTCGAAGGAGATGTTCTTCGCCGAGTCGCTCACCGCGCGGGCGTCGGTGCCGTTCTTCCACGACGTGCTGCCCATCGCCGCGATGCTGGCGAGCGCCTTCGCCGTCGCCTACTCGCTGCGCTTCATCCACGGGGCGTTCTTCGGGCCCGATCCGGTGGACCTGCCGCGCACGCCGCACGAGCCGCCCTCCTGGATGCGGTTCCCGGTGGAGATCCTGGTGCTGGCCTGCATCATGGTCGGCATTCTCCCGGCCGCGACGATCGGGCCGTTCCTGGACATGGCGGTGCACGCCGTGCTCGGGGCGGCCACGCCGAGGTACAGCCTGACCGTCTGGCACGGCTTCACCCCGCCCCTGGTGATGAGCCTGATCGCACTGGCCGCCGGTGTCCTGATCTACCTGCTGCTCCAGCCCTATCTGCGGCGCGGCGCCGACGGCACTCCGCTGCTGCGCCGGGTCGAGGGCCAGCGCATCTTCGAGCGGACGATGGTCTTCCTCTCCTGGCGGCTCGCGCGCTCGCTCGAGCGCCTGTTCGGCACCCGCCGCCTCCAGCCGCAGCTTCGGCTGGTGGTCGTCGTCGCGGTCCTGGCGGCGGCATTGCCGCTCTGGCTGCGGGAGGAACCGCTGGCGGAGGCAGGCCGCCTGCTGGCGCCGACGGAGATCGATCCCATCCTCGCACTTGTCTGGGCGGTCGGTGCCGTCTGCGCCGTCGGCGCCGCCTGGAAGGCGAAATTCCACCGGCTGGCCGCCCTCATCCTGCTGGGGGGCGCCGGACTGGTGACCTGCGTGACCTTCCTCTGGCTCTCCGCGCCCGACCTCGCCCTGACGCAGCTTCTGGTCGAGGTCGTGACCACGGTGCTGCTCCTGCTCGGCCTGCGCTGGCTGCCGCAGCGGATTGGCGGCGCGGGAACGCGGGCGGCCAGGGATCTGGCGGAGGCCACGGCGCGCCGCGTGCGCGACTTCATCATCGCCGTCGTCGCGGGCGCGGGCCTGGCGACGCTGGCCTATGCGGCGATGACGCGGCAGCCGCCGCCCGACAGCATCGCCCGGCATTTCCTGGAGCGGGCCTACACGGAGGGCGGCGGCGCCAACGTCGTCAACGTCATCTTGGTGGACTTCCGCGGCTTCGACACGCTGGGCGAGATCACCGTGCTCAGCGTGGTGGCGCTCACCGTCTTCGCGCTGCTGCGGCGCTTCCGCCCGGCCCCCGACAGTGTCGAGCTGCCGGAGCAGCAGCGTGACCAGGACGCCTACGACGACGCGCGGCCGGACCGGCGGGTCGGCGACACCGCCGCCGACTGGCTGCTGGTCCCCGCCCTGGTCATGCGGCTGCTGTTCCCCGTGATCGGCATGGTGGCCGTGTTCCTGTTCCTCCGCGGCCACGACCTGCCCGGGGGTGGCTTCGTGGCCGGGCTGACCATGTCCGTCGCGATCATCCTGCAGTACATGGCCGGCGGCACCCTGTGGGTGGAGGCGCGACTGAGGATCCACCCGCTGCGCTGGATGGGCCTCGGGCTCCTGCTCGCCGCCGGGACCGGAATCGGCTCCTGGGTGTTCGGCTATCCCTTCCTGACCTCCTACTTCGCCTATGAGGAACTGCCCGTCATCGGCACCGTGCCGGTGGCCAGCGCGCTCCTGTTCGACCTCGGCGTCTTCCTGCTGGTGGTTGGCGCCACGGTCCTGAACCTGATCGCGCTCGCCCACCAGTCCCTCCGCGGGCACCGGACCGTTCCGCGCGCCACGGCGCCGCCAACGGCCGTCGCCTCCGCTCCGGACCGGGCTCCTGCGGCAGCAGTGGCGGGAGACGGCTGATGGAACTGATTCTCGCCCTCGGCATCGGCGTGCTCGCCGGATCCGGCGTCTGGCTGCTGCTGCGGCCGCGGACCTTCCAGGTGATCATCGGCCTGTCGCTGCTGTCCTACGCCGTCAACCTCTTCATCGTCGCGATGGGGCGGCTGAAGCTGGGCGCGCCGCCCTTGCTGGAGCACGGCACGGCGGGCGATCCGGCGAACTACGCGGACCCGGTGCCGCAGGCGCTGGTCCTCACCGCCATCGTGATCGGCTTCGCGACGACGGCGCTGTTCCTGGTGGTGCTCCTGGCCTCCCGCGGGCTGACGGGCACGGATCACGTCGAAGGCAGGGAGCCGGGGTCGTGAGCCGCTGGATGGACCATCTGGTCATCGTGCCGATCGTGCTGCCGCTGCTGGCCGGGGCCGCGATGGTCCTGCTCGGCGAGCGGCGGCGCAACGCGAAGGCCGCGCTCGGCCTCGTCTCCACGCTGGCGCTTCTGGTTGTGGCGGTCGTCCTGCTGCAGCTGGCCAACAGTCCGGCCGATGAGGGGCCTCCCGCCCTGCGCGTCTATCTGCTCGGCAACTGGCCCTCGCTGTTCGGCATCGTGCTGGTGGCCGACCGGCTGGCGGCCATGATGCTGGTGCTGACCAGCCTCCTCGGACTCGCCGCGCTGGTGTTCTCGTTCGCGCGCTGGCACCGCGCGGGCATCCACTTCCATCCGCTGGTCCAATTCCAGCTCATGGGCCTCAACGGCGCCTTCCTGACCGGCGACCTGTTCAACCTGTTCGTCTTCTTCGAGGTCATGCTGGCCGCCTCCTACGGGCTGGCCATGCATGGCTCCGGCACGGCGCGGGTCCGGGCCGGCCTGCACTACATCGCGATCAACCTGACCGCCTCGCTGCTGTTCCTGATCGGGGTGAGCCTGATCTACGCCGTGGCCGGCACGCTCAACATGGCCGACCTCGCCACCCGGATCCCGCGGATCGCCAGCCAGGACCGCGCGCTGCTGGAGGCCGGGGCCGCAGTGCTCGGCGTGGCGTTCCTGATCAAGGCGGCGATGTGGCCGCTCGGCTTCTGGCTTCCGACCACCTACGCCGTCGCCAGCGCCCCGTCCGCGGCGCTCCTCTCCATCCTGAGCAAGGTCGGCGTCTATGCCGTGCTGCGGCTGTGGCTGCTGCTGTTCGGCGAGGGGGCGGGAGACGTAGCCGGCTTCGGCGGCACCTGGCTGCTGGCCGGCGGGCTGGCGACGATCGCCTTCGGCTCGATCGCGGTGCTGGCGACCCAGGACATGTCGCGCCTGGCCGGGGCGTGCGTGCTGGTCTCCTCCGGCACGTTGCTGGCCGCGATCGGCACCGGGAAGGTCGCCGTGACCGGCGGCGCTCTCCTCTACCTGGCGAGTTCCGTCCTCGCCATCGGCGCCTTCTTCCTCCTGATCGAGCTGATCGAGCGCGGCCGCGAGGTCGGCGCGGACGTGCTGGCCGTGACGCGGGAGGCGTTCGGCGAGGGCGAGGAGGAGGAGCCGGAGGAGGAGGTGGGCGTCGCGATCCCGGCGACCATGGCGATCCTTGGCATGAGCTTCATGGGGTGCGCCCTGGTGCTGGCGGGGATGCCGCCGCTCTCCGGCTTCCTCGCGAAATTCGCCATGCTCGCGCCGCTCCTCCCGCTCGCGGCGGCAGGCGGCGGAGAGGGCGGCGTGCCCGCCGCATCCTGGGCGCTCATCGCCGCGCTGATCCTCTCGGGCCTGGCGACGGTCGTCGCGATGATCCGCACCGGCATCAACACCTTCTGGGCGGCGACCGATGGCGTGGTGCCGCGCGTTGGCCTGATCGAGATCGCTCCCGTCGCGCTGCTGCTGTCCCTGTGCGTCGGACTCACCGTCGGGGCGGGACCGGCGATGGACTACATGCAGGCCACGGCTTGGTCGCTGCACGCGCCGCAGGACTATGTCCGAGCCGTGCTGTCGGCGCCCCGGACGGGCGAGGGAGGCGGCTGATGAGGCGGGTGCTGCCCCATCCCCTGCTGACGGCCTGCCTGCTCGTCATGTGGCTGCTGCTCAACCAGAGCCTGACGGCCGGGAGCGTGATCCTCGGCGGCGTCCTGGCGCTCGGCGCTTCCCGGGCGCTGGTGCGGCTGGAACCGCCGCGGGCCCGGTTCCGGCGGCCGGGCGTGGCCCTGCAGCTCGCCTTCATCGTCCTGCGCGACATCATCCGCTCCAATATCGCCGTCGCGCGGATCATCCTCCGCCCGGGGCGGGGGGACCGGAGATCGGGCTTCGTGCGCATTCCGCTCGACATGCGCGATCCCTACGGGCTCGCGGTGCTCGCCTGCATCATCACGGCCACGCCCGGCACGATCTGGGTGGAATACGACTCCGCCTCGCGCTCCCTCCTGCTCCACATCCTCGACCTGATCGACGAGGATGCCTGGGCCCGGATCATCAAGGGCCGCTACGAAAGCCGGCTGATGGAGATCTTCGAATGACCGCGGCGGCGCTGCTGCTCACCTGGTCCGTCCTCCTGGCCCAGCTCTTCCTCGGCCTGGCGATGGCGTTCGCGGCCTTCCGCGTCTTGTGGGGGCCGCGCGCGCAGGACCGGGTGCTCGCGCTCGACACGTTGTACGTCAACGGCATGATGCTGCTGCTGACCTTCGGCATCCGCACCGGGACCACGCTCTACTTCGAGGCGGCGCTGGTCATCGCCCTGCTCGGCTTCGTCTCGACGTCGGCGCTGGCGAAATTCCTGATGCGCGGCGAGGTGATCGAATGACGCAGGCGGTGGCGGCGGATCTGCCGATCTGGGCGGCACTGCCCGTCGCGCTGCTCCTGCTGCTCGGCGCCGGCTTGGCGCTGACCGGCACGCTGGGGCTGCTGCGGCTCGGGAGCTTCTACGAGCGGGTCCATGCCCCGACGCTGGGCACGACGCTCGGGATCGGCTGCGTGCTGATCGCCTCGATGCTCTACTTCTCCGTGCTGCAGACGCGCCCGGTGCTGCACGAGGTGCTGATCGCGGTCTTCATGACGGTGACAACGCCGGTCACGCTGATGCTGCTGGCGCGCGCGGCGCTCTACCGCGACCGGCGGGAGGGGAACGACCAGGTGCCGCCGCCCCCGCCGCCGCCGCGGGGCGGCCAGGAGGAAGGGCCGGACGGGACCACGGAAGAAATGGCCGCCATGGACCGCGCGGAGCTCGCGGAGCGCCGTTGACCGGACGAGCAGGTGGCGGTGGCGCGAAGCGGGCCGTCGCTTGGCTTTGCGCGATCGACGCGGATCGCCGCGGCGGTATCATGGGACCACATGCTGGATGTTGAGTGCGCCCCGCCGGGCGCACGCTGCGGTGCCGCAGACGGCCGCCTGCGGCGAAGGCGCCGCGGCGGCCAAGTGAGCGAGCGAGTGTTGAATAGGAGGATGTAGATGACTGCTTCGCGACGAGCCCTGCTCATGGCGTCCGCCGTCGGGCTGATCGGCCGTCGTAGCGCCCTGGCGCAGGAGGGCTTTCCCAACCGCAGCCTGCGGCTCATCGTCGCCTTCCCGCCGGGTAGCATCAATGACGTCTCGGCCCGGCTGATCGCGCCGGAGCTCTCGAAGCATCTCGGCCAGCCGGTGGTGGTGGAGAACCGCAGCGGTGCCGGTGGCCTCGTCGGCACCGAGGCGCTCGTGCGCTCCCCGCCCGATGGGCACACCATCGGCATCGGCACCATGTCGCAGCTCGTGATGAACCTGGCCCTGCACAGGAACATCCCCTTCGACCTCGAGAACGGCGTGACCCCGATCGGCATGATCTCGGAGACGCCCTCGGTGCTGGTCGTCCATCCGTCCGTGCCGGCGAACACCCTCGCCGAGTTCATCGCCTATGCGCGCGCCAATCCGGGGAAGCTGAATTACGGCTCGGCCGGGAACGGTTCGATCAACCATGTCGGCACCGAGCACTTCATGGCGCTGACGGGCATCCGGATGACGCACATCCCATATCGGGGCCAGGCGCCGGCGCAGAACGACCTAGTGGCCGGCAAGATCGATGTTGCCTTCGATTCCGGCCCGGCCTGCGTCGCCCACATCCGTGCCGGCCGGCTGCGGCCGCTTGCCGTGTCCTTCCGCCGACGCTCCCGGCAGCTTCCGGAGGTACCGCTCTTCGCCGAAGCGGGCCTGCCGGAATACGCGAACAACAGCTGGAACCTGCTGATGGCGCCGAGCGCGACCCCGGCGCCGGTGCTCGCGCGGCTCAATGCCGCGCTGAACGCGGCGCTCGCCAGCCCGGAGATGCGCGCGCGCTTCGAGGCGGGGGGCTCGGAGGTCGTGACCGAAACGACGCCCGAGGACGCCGCCGCCTATGTTGCCGCGCAGCGGGCGAAGTGGGTTCCCATCGCACGCGGCCTCGGCATCACCTTCAGCTGAGATCGCGTTCCGTTGTCACGCTCTGCCCCGGCTGCAGCCAGGGCGGAATGCACGGTCGGGCGACCAGCCGGCCGGTTGGCGGCGGCTTGGGTGGCGACGTCCGGCGGCTCCTCCGCTTGAGCACACGGCGCCGGGTATCAGGCACAGCCCAGGTCGAGCCGTTCGCCCTGCGGAGGCGGCGGTTCGGCAACAGCGCGTGGTGCGGCAGGCCGGCCCGCCCGTGTTCATTCACTCCGAGGCCGCCAGCATCGTGACCTGAGTCGCAGCCGCACGTGCACCAGGCGGCGCGGCCGCCCGTTCCGGCCAGCGAGCGATTTGCGGCCGGACTGACGATGGCCCGATCGGCGACCCGCGCGAAATCCGCTCCACGGCCCATCCTTCCGTAAGGACGTCCGTTGCCGTGCGCGACGGTCGCCGTGCGCGCATGTGCGCCACGATCAGGTTCCGGGCATGTCCGCCGGACCGGATCACTCCCGCATCATTCGGCCCGTGCATCCGCGATGTTCGCTATTGCCGAGGAACCGTGCCGCCATGACGCCGGTTCATGTCAGACCAGCATCGCGCGCGGGAGCGCGAATACACGGTGGGGGGCGCGTGCGATTTCCAGAACGAGCATCGCCGGAACCCGGCCATGAAGGTGTTGCCCGGCGAGGACAGGTCCCTGATCGCCGTCGCGGCGGAACGGCCTCCGCCCCTCGACCCCGGACTCGCGCTGGCCTCCACGACGGCATCGCCGGCGGTGCCCGCGATGGAGGTGTGGCCAGCACCCGCGGGCATCCGCGACCGGGTCGCGCTCACCGAGGCGTTGCCGCGCAGGCGGCGGGCCGCCCCAGCCTGGTTGTGACACTGCCTGTGGGGGCGCCGCCGCGGGGCTCGGCCATCGCGCCGCCTGCACGTCGTGCTCGCACCGCCAAGCCAGGCCTTCGAGTTTCAAGACTTCGCCGGGGCCAAACCTACTGCCCGGCCGCCGCCCAAGGGCGGCGCTACCCCTACGGCGCCGGGCACGCAGGGGAGAGGCGGGGACCATGCACTTCTCTGGGCCACGTCCGACGGCACGCCTGTGGTGACGCTCGTCCGCAATCCTCCCTGCGGGCGGTCCAGGGGCAGCGCCCGGGTGCGGGCCACGGCGGCGCTGCAACCCGGCTCGCAGGGCTCATCCCTCGAAAGGAGACATGGTGATGGCGGACAAGGATCGGAAACGGGAACCGGTCGGGCAGCGCGGCACCCAGCCATCGCAGGCATCGGATGACGACAGGAACCCGGAGCGGTCGCGACACGGGCCGGCCGAGGCGACAGCGCGACAGGGCGCCCAGGCGAGCATGGCGACGACCGGCGAAGCGGCGCAGGACGTGTCCGGGCAGGCCGAGCGAATGGTACGTCAGCTCGCAGAGACCGCTGAGGTCTATCAGGGCGTGGCGCGGCGGATCGCCGAGGAGGTGCGCGCATTGGCGGGCGCGCCGGTGGCGGCTGCCGGTGGGGCGCAGGACCTCGCCCGTGCCTGGGCAGAGTGGCTGCAGCGAACGATGCAAGCGAATGCGCGCTTCGCGCGCGAGGCGCTCAGTGCCCGCTCTCTGCCCGAAGCCGCCCAGGCGCATGCGCGCTTCGTCGAGGAGAGCCTGAGCGGGCTGCGCGAAGGCAGCACGCGCGTGCTGGCGGCTGCCACCGGCGGTGTCGCACGGCGCGCCCTGGGCTCTCAGGAGGGCGGCGAGGCCGGTGGGGCAGAAGGCGGAACGGAGCGACGGCCGCTGACGGTCGCGGACGTGATGACGCCGCATGTGCGGGTCGCGCGCCCCGAGCAGACGGCGCAGGAGGCCGCGGCGGAGATGGCGCGCGCCGAAGTCGGCGTGTTGCCCGTCTTCGGCGAGGGGGACCGGGTCGTGGGAATGCTGACGGACCGCGACCTGACCATGCGCGTGGTCGCCGCGGGCAAGGATCCGGCCGCGACGACCGTGCAGGAGGCGATGACGCCCGGCGCGGAGTACTGCCTCACGCACGCGGAGGTTGAGGACCTGGCCGCCCATATGGCGGAGCTGAAACTCCAGCGCCTGCCGGTGCTCGACCAGGAGCGTCGCCTCGTCGGCATCGTCTCGATCAGCGATCTCGCCACCGGCCTGCCCGACCCGGAGCTGGCTGGCCGTGCCCTTGGCGGCATCGCCCAGGAGCGCGGTCCGCACCGCCAGCGCCCGGCTGCGGCCGCCGCCGCTCGTGCGCAGGCATCCGACGCGGGCCGGCAGCAGCGGCGCCAGCAGCGGCGACGCTGAACGCGGCGGCGGTCCGACCCGCCAAGGCGCTCTGCGATGGGAGCATCCGGAAGGGCTTGGCCGGACCTGCGGGGGAGGGCGGATCTCTCCCCCGTCCGGCCGGCCACTGGCCGCGGCGGGCGTCGGGGGCGCTGGGCGAGGTACGCGCAGGGGGCCTCCGCTCGCATGGTGTGCGGCCGGCCCGCTTGTCTTGGCGAGCAGGCGTGTCGTGCCTTCCCCGGCGCAATGCGCATGGTGCCGGAGCGATAGCGCACGCCTGCGGCGGGTAGGGCCTGGGCTGGGCGCTCCGTCGGAAAAGGGAATCTCCCTCCGCCGGCACATGATCACGGAAGCGTAATTTTCCCCGGCGCAGTCGAGGGTTGTATCACGTTCCTGGGAAGCGCCCGGTGGTAAACATGGCTCGACACACCGCACCTTACAAACCGCGCGGCGGCTTGACGGCGATGGGTGAGGCCGCGCTCGTCCTCACCATCCTTGCGGGGCTCGCCGCGATGGCGGATCGGCTCTCCGTTCTGACGCCCGTGGTCGCGGTGCTCCGGAGTCTGCTGGGCACCTTCGTTTAGCGCGATCGCGACTGCCGCTGTCCTCCTCGCGCCCTCCGCATCACGTCCTGGCTGGTTGCCATGCCTGCAGGGGCGGTGATGCGCGCAACTGGCTCTCGGCGCGCAGTGGCACGTGTATGAATGGGGCTGCGGCAGGCTGATGAGTGCGGTATCGTAATCGTAGACTGGCGCACAGGCCGCCGCCCCGCTGGCCGGGGCTCGCAGCGTGGGCGGTGGGTGGGCATCGCGGCAGCGGAAGGGGGCGGGGGG
>JADGHI010000089.1 GCA_019689515.1 Acetobacteraceae bacterium
TTCCCGGCGGTCTCTGTGATCCTCGGGGCGGGCGGAGCGGTCCTCCGAGGTGCGTGCCGTCGCGGGGGCGTGCCCCGGCTGGCGGGAGGGTGGGCGGAACGTGGCGTTGGCCAGCGACGAGGCGGCGTTTCGTGCCCGCGCCGCCTGGCTCCGCCCGAACGTGTGTTGGGCCGGCCGCCTGGAACGGCCGAAGGAGACGGTCGCGGCCCCCTGCTGCCCGCAGCGCCGGGCGGGATTTCCGCGGCGGGCGCACGCCCGTCGCCGAATGGTGGGTGAGGAGGTGCATCGATGGCCGATCCGCTGACCTGCCGCCCGATGCGGCGCCCCGACCTCGACCTCGCGGTGGACTGGGCCGCGGCGGAGGGCTGGAATCCCGGCCTGCGCGACGCCGAGGCCTTCTGGGCCGCAGACCCGGGCGGCTTCTGGCTGGCAGAGCTCGGCGGCGAGCCCATCGGCTCCATCTCCGTCGTGCGCTACGGGCCCGCCTTCGGCTTCCTCGGCTTCTACATCGTCCGCCCGGAATGGCGCGGGCGGGGCCATGGGCTTGCGCTGTGGCGCGCCGGGATGGCGCATCTCGGCGACCGCTGCGTCGGCCTGGACGGCGTGGTGGCGCAGCAGGAGAACTACCGGAAGTCCGGCTTCACCCTCGCGCATCGGAACATCCGTTTCGGCGCGGAGCGCATCGCTGCCATGCCACCCGCGCCGGGCGTCGCGGTGGTGCCGGCAGCGACGCTGCCCTTCGCCTCGATCGCCGCCTTCGACGCGACCTGCTTCGAGGCTCCGCGCGCGGCCTTCCTGCGGGCCTGGCTGGACATGCCGGGCCACGTCGCGCTGGCGGCGCTCAGGGACGGCGAGCTCGCGGGCTACGGCGTGGTGCGGCCCTGCCGGAGTGGCGCCAAGGTCGGGCCGCTGTTCGCCGAAGGGGCGGAGGTGGCGGCTGCCTTGTTCGCGTCCCTCGCCGCAGCGGCGCCCGCCGGGCCGCTCTTCCTGGATGTGCCGGAGCCGCACGCGGCGGCGATGGCGCTGGCGCGCGCCGCCGGCATGGCGCCGGTCTTCGAGACGGCGCGGATGTACATGCACCCGCCGCCGCCGGTCCGGGCAGAGCGGATCTTCGGCGTCACAACTTTCGAGCTGGGCTGAACGGCAAGGCCCCACCGGCGCAAACCGCAGTTGGCGCGGGCTCCCTGCGCCTACACCGATGCCCCGTCCGCTGGACCAAGGACCCCGGAGCCGATCATCGCCGCCGCCGAGCGAGGGAGGGTGCCGGGTTCTAGGGCGAGTTTCGATCCGATGCACTCGGATCGGGGATCCCCCGACGCGGGATGGATCTGATTCGAGCGGCTTGTCGGCGAGGAGGCCAACAGGCCTGGCGAAGGCGCCGTCGGTTGATCTCCGGGAAAGGGAGGTGGCGGCGGAAGCGTCCTGCCGGCCAGCGGCGCGGCGTTTCGGCGTGAGCGCTTCGAGCGCGATCCGGTGGCGGCCCCTGGCATCGCGGGGTATGACCCAGACTGATCGGAAACCGCTCCAGGGCGTGCCGTGCGGCCGTTGGGGCGGGCGGCGCATCACCACGAGGCCGGCGCGCGTCAGGTGCTGCACGAGCCGCGCCGCGGTGAGGGGCGCGGCGTTCCTGTGAGGCCCTCCTGCATGAGGGGTCTCAGCGAGGGAAAATCCGATTGCCGATCGGGCGCCCCAGCTTCGCCTTGGCCGGTGCGGCGGACGGCGACGAAAGACTGCGGAGCGTCTGGTCGCGCGGAACGGCCGCGCTCGACGTGGTTGGCGCGGAGGGACCGTCGGAGGTCCAGGCAACCTTCACCCGAGTGGCGGTAGCAGAGGTGCAGGCCGCCCCTGGCGTCCCACCGTCGAAGGGACCAGCGCCGTGGTGCTGGATGTGAACCAGGTGACGCGGTCGGTGAAGGAAGCGCTTCGGCGTGCGGGGCTGCAGGGCGGTGCGGTGCCGGAGGGGCGACAGGTGGGCGCCCGGCCGTTCGTGTGGCGCTGGTGGCGCCAAGGCGAGATCGGGGCGTGGACGGCGGCGGAAATTGCGCGGCGGCTCGGGCGGGCCGGGGCGACGCGCGGCTGCGCTACGACATCGCGCACCTGGCGCATCCCGCCGGCCCGCAGGAGCAGCGGGTGGCACTGGAGGCGACGCCCTGCCGCTTCGACGGGGGTGCGCTGGTGGTGGCGCTGCCCGGCGACAGGCCGGCACTGCGCCAAGCTGTACCGGGCAAACGAGAGCGAGTGCGGCAGCGGAGCGGCGGTCGGCCGGCGTTGGTGGGCTCGGCGCGACGCCGCGCCCGCATGATCAGGTCCCGCAGAAGGTCCGGAGCACCCGCTCCTCGGGCCGCGGCGGCGTGGCGTAACGCTCGAGGCCGGGCCTCTCCTCGTACGGCCGCGACAGCACCTCGAGCAGCGCCTCGAACGGTCCGAGATCCTCGCGTTCGACGGCGGCGCCGAGCGCGGCTTCGACCAGATGGTTGCGGGGTATGACGGCCGGGTTCGCCGCGCGCATCACGGCGCAGCAGGCCTCCGGTCCACCGGGCTCCTCCAGCAGGCGGGCCCGCCAGCGCGCGGCCCAGGTGTCGTACGCGGCCGGATCGGTGAAGAGCGCGCGCACGCCCGCGTCGCTCTCCGGCCCCGCGGCCGCGTCGCACAGGCGGCGGAAGGTCAGGGTGAAGTCGGCCCTGTTCTCGGCCATGCGTCGCAACAGGTCCGCCGCCAGCTCGTCGTCGCCCTCGCGCACCGTCGAGAGCCCGATCTTGCGCCGCAGGCCGCCGAGCCAGGCCGCCTCGAAGCGCGGGACGAATGCGGCGAGCGCGTCCTGTGCCCATTCCACGGCGGCGGCTGTGCTCTCCTCGCCCTCGCCGAGCAGGGACAGCAGCGCCTCGGCGAGGCGCGCCAGATTCCACTGCGCGATGCGCGGCTGGTTGCCGTAGGCGTAGCGGCCGAAGGTGTCGATCGAGCTGAACACCGCCGCCGGGTCGAAGGCGTCCATGAAGGCACAGGGGCCGTAGTCGATCGTCTCGCCGGCGACGGAGGTGTTGTCGGTGTTCATGACGCCGTGGATGAAGCCGACCAGCAGCCACTGTGCGACGAGTTCCGCCTGGCGCGCCACCACCGCCGCGAATAGGGCGCGGTGGGGATGCGCCGCTGCCGCGGCCTCCGGATAGTGGCGCACGATGGTGTAGTCGGCCAGCAGCCGGATCGCCTCCGCGTCGCCGCGCGCGGCGAAGTACTGGAAGGTGCCGACGCGGATGTGGCTCGCGGCGACGCGCGTGAGCACTGCGCCCGGCAGAGGCGTCTCGCGGTAGACCGGCTCGCCGGTCGTGACCGCGGCGAGCGCGCGGGTCGTCGGCACGCCGAGCGCGGCCATCGCCTCGCTGACGATGTACTCGCGCAGCACCGGGCCGAGCGCCGCGCGGCCATCGGCCCCGCGGGAGAAGGGCGTCCGCCCTGAGCCCTTGAGCTGAATGTCGCGGCGGATCCCGTCGCGCCCCACCACCTCGCCGAGCAGGATCGCCCGCCCGTCGCCGAGCCGCGGGACGAACTGGCCGAACTGGTGCCCCGCGTAGGCCAGCGCGATCGGTTCCGCGCCTTCGGGAACCCGGGTTCCGGAGAGGATCGCCACGCCCTCCGGGCTGGCCAGCGCGTCGGGGTCGATCCGGAGCATTTCGGCCAACGCCGCGTTCACGCGCACGAGCCGCGGCGCCGCCACCGGCTTGGGGTCGAGCCGGATGTAGAAGCGCTCAGGCAGGCGGGCATAGGTGTTGTCGAACGGAATTCGGACCGGCATGCGGCCGTCACCCTCCTTGGTACGGTGCGCCGGATGTCCTCACCGGCTCGACAGCTTTGGCAGCCGCTGTTCGGTTGCTCGACCCGGACAACCGCCGGGCGCAGGCTGGGGATCCACCGCGTTGCCTTGCCTCCGCGCGCTCGCGTCTGTTCTGCACAGGTGACCTGGCCCCGCGGATCGCGCGGAGTTCGACTTCGTCTTCCTTTCTATACGCTTGCGCCGACGGGCGGGACCACTCTTTGGCGCCGCAATAGGTGAGGGCAGCCAATGCCTCCCCGCCAGCGTGCCCTGGGGCCCTTCTGGCGCCTCTGAAACTCGGGGAATCCCCGCCGGGGAGGTGGTGCCTCCGATCGTGATTCATCGCCGGTCGTGTCAGGCGCTTCTGAGGCGGCGGTTCACGCCCCAACATTTCCAGTCGGGGCGATCGCGGCCTGAGGGCGTCATGACGGTGCCGTCCGCGCGTGGCGCTTCCGCCGCGCCGCCATGATCTCCTGCAGCGTGACCGGCCGGAAATCCCAGGCGTCCACGCCGACGTCCGTCTGGCGCGGCAGGGGGGCGAGGCGACCGTGGCTGTGGCCGTGCAGGTTGAGCCAGCCTCGACTCATGTTGCGCCAGGTGCGGAATGGGTAGTGGCAGAGCACCGCACCTACGCTACAGACTTCGATCTCGGCGTAGGGCTGGACACTCGCCCATCCGGCCAGGCCGGCCGTCGCGGCAGTGTCGTTGTTGCCGGTGACAAGGTGCTTGCGGCCACGCAGCCGGGCCAGCAGCTCCGCCATCTGCGCCACCGGCAGACCGACGGAGAAGTCGCCGAGGTGCCAAACCTCGTCCTCCGCCCCCACGATCGCGTTCCAGCGCATGAGCATGGCCGCGTCCATTTCCGCCACCGACGCGAAGGGGCGGCGGTAGAGGCTGCGCGCGCCGGCATGGCCGAAATGGGTGTCGCCGGTGAAGAAGACCGCCATCGAGCCATCCAACCGATCGAGGCGCCGAAGTGTAGTGGAACCGGCGGTAGCCCGTCCCATCGAAGCGGTGCCGGTTGGTCCCCGCCGGCCGTGCATCGCCCCGGCATCGGGCCGCAACCCATCGCCCACCTGCGTGGCCAGGGTCCCGACCCGCTCATCCGTTGCAGGGCCGGACACCTCGATCAGACGGAGAGGCAGCCGCGCGCTCGGACGGGGACCGCGCGGCGCATGTCAGGCTGGGCATGGCGGGTTGGTCATGGATCCAGGGGATACCGTCGCCCCCATACTCACGGGGCCTGCTGCCCGGCCTCCGCCGCGTCGTCCGCAAGCTCTCTCACGCGGTCGGTCAGGCCGGCGGTCGTCCGTCGCTGCAGATACGCGCTGCAGGCAACGCCGACCATCGCGCCCTCGAACGCAGGCCTCGCATTCGCCGCGGGGTGAAGAATTCGGCCGGTTAGTCCGGAACCCGCGCGGCGTCGCGCGGCACCGCATCTTTCCTCCCTGTCCCTGTGTGCCATAGTGCGCGCAGCACGACCGGGGCGAGAGGGAGGACCCATGCCGACACCGACACGCCGTGCGGCCATCGCGGTACCGCTCGCCCTCCTCGTATCGCAGACCGCGAAGGGCGCGGAGTTCCCGACGCGGCCCGTGCGGATCGTCGTGCCCTTTCCGCCCGGCGGACCGACCGACACCCTCGTGCGCCTCGCCGCGCCGCGGCTCGAGCAGACCTGGGGCCAGCCCGTGGTCGTCGAGAACCGCGGCGGCGCCGGCGGCAACATCGGCACCGCCGCGGTTGCGCGCGCGGCGGCGGACGGGTACACGGTGCTGCTCGTCGCCAGCTCGCACGCCATCAACCCCGGCATCTTCCGCGCGCTGCCCTACGACCCGGTGCGCGACTTCGCTCCCGTTGCGCTGCTCGCCTCCTCGCCCTTCGTGCTCGTCGTGCATCCGTCGGTCCCGGCGCGCAGCCTCGCCGAGCTGATCGCGCTGGCGCGGGCGCGGCCGGGGCAGCTCAACTACGCCTCGGCCAGCAACGGCAGCGGCAACCACCTGGCGATGGAGATGCTGAAGGCCGCGGCCGGGATCGACATCGTCCACGTGCCCTACGCCGGCGCGGCGCCGGCGACCACCGACCTGCTCGCCGGACAGGTGCCGATCATGTTCAACAACATGGTCTCCGCGATGCCGCACATCCAGGCCGGCCGACTGCGCGCGCTCGCCGTCTCCGGCCCGCGGCGGGCGGCAGCGCTGCCCGACGTGCCGGCGGTGGCGGAGACGATCCCCGGCTTCGACGCCTCCACCTGGTACGGCATCCTCGCCCCGGCCGGCACGCCGGCGACGGTCGTGGCCGAGCTGAGCGCGCGCTTCCGCGCCGCGTTCGACGGGCCGGAGGCGGTCGCGCGGCTCGCGGCGATGGGCCTCGACCCGACGCCGCTGGCGCCGGATGCGTTCGGCCGCTTCATCGAGGCGGAGATGGCGAAGTGGGGGCGCGCGGCGCGGGCCGCGAACGTCCAGGTCGACTGAACGGGAGGACCGATCCCATGCCGCTGCTGCAGCGCCCCGGCAAGCCCGCGATCCACTACGTGATCGACGACCACACCGACCCGTGGCGGGATGCGCCCTCCATCCTGCTCCAGCACGGCTACGGCCGCTCGGCGGAGTTCTGGCGGAGCTGGGTGCCGTACCTGTCGCGTTTCTACCGCGTCATCCGCGCCGACCTGCGCGGCTTCGGGCGCTCGCCGCTGGACTTCGACCCACACAAGGAGTTCAGCGTCGCCAACTTCCTCGAGGACATCATCGCCGTCATCGACCAGGTCGGCGGCGGGCGCGTGCACTACTGCGGCGAGTCGCTCGGCGGCATCTTCGGCCTGGTGCTCGCCGCAACGGTGCCGGAGCGCCTGCGCACCCTCTCGGTCGTCGCCGCGCCGGTCACCATCCCGCGGCACACGCAGGAGACCTTCGCCTTCGGCCACGCGAGCTGGCAGGACGCGCTGCGCGCGATGGGCAGCCGCGGCTGGGCGGCGGCGGCGAACGCCTCCTCGCGCTTCCCGCCGGGGACCGACCAAGGCCTGATGGACTGGTACGCGGCGGAGATGGGCAAGACCGACGTCGAGGCGCTCATCGCCCTCTCGCGCATCGCCTCGACGGTGGACATCTCCGAGTACCTGCCGAAGGTCCGGGTGCCGATGCTCGGCCTCTATCCGACCGGCGGCACCATCACCCGGTTCGAGGAGCGGCAGATCCGGGAGAGCGTGCCCGGCATCCGGATCATCAACCTGCCGACGCAGTACCACGCCATCCAGGTCCTCATGCCGGCGGCCTGCGCCAAGGCCGTGCTGCACTTCTGCGGCGAGCACGACGGGGTCGCCAACCACGAGTGAGCCCTTCGTCACGCAGCGGCCGCAGCGCACTGGCATCCTGGCTTCTTCGACTGTACCGGAACCGGCGGCAGGGGCCGTGGGGGACTTGCGCCTCTCGCGGCCGAGGAGATCGCATTCTGCCCGCGCCTGGCACGCGGGGGCGAACATCAGCATCTTGTAGGGGGCCACTTGTCCTATTCGCTCGGCATCGACATCGGCGGCACCTTCACCGACCTGGTGCTCCTGGCGCCTGACGGCAGCAGCCCGGGTAGCCTGAAGGTCCTCACGACCCATGCGGATCCGGTCGCGGGGATCCTGGAAGGAACGCGTCGGCTGCTCGAGCAATGCGGCGTCCCCCCTGCCGGCATTGCCCGCGTGGTGCATGCGACCACGCTCTTCACCAACGCGCTGATCGAACGCAAGGGCGCGGTCACGGCGCTGATCACGACGGAGGGCTTCCGCGACCTGCTGCAGATCGGCCGCGAGCGGCGCTACGAGCTCTACGACCTCCAGCTCGTCCCGCCCGCGCCGCTGGTGCCGCCCGAGCTGCGCCTGGAGGTGCCGGAGCGCGTGAAGGCCGACGGCACGGTGTTGCGCGCGCTCGACCTCGCGGCGCTGGACGCGCGCGTGGACGAGGCGGTGGCAAAGGGTGCCACCTCGCTCGCGATCCTCTTCCTGCACAGCGATCTGCACCCGGCGCACGAAGCTGCGGCGGCCGCGCGCATCGCCGCCCGGCACCCCGGCCTCGCGGTGACCGCCTCGCACGCCATCGTCCGGGAGGTGCGGGAGTACGAGCGCGGCTCCACAGCCACCGCGAACGCCTACATCGCGCCGCTGGCGGAGCGCTACCTCGCGCGGCTCGGCGCCGCGCTGGCGGAACTCGGCGTGCCTGGCCCGTTGCTGATGATGCTCTCCAATGGCGGGCTTACGCACCTCGCGGAGGCGCGGAGAGCGCCGGTGCAGCTGCTGGAGTCCGGGCCCGCGGCCGGCGCGCTCGCCGCCGCCTTCCTCGCCGGGCCCGCGGAGCCCCGCGTGCTCGCCTTCGACCTCGGCGGCACGACGGCCAAGCTCTGCGTCGTCGAGCAGGGCGAGCCGCAGGTCGTCTTCGGCTTCGAGGCCGCGCGGCAGGCGCGCTTCATCGAAGGCAGCGGCCTGCCGATCCGAATCTCCACCGTGGACCTCATCGAGATCGGCGCCGGCGGCGGCTCGATCGCGCGGCGCGACGCCATCGGCCTGCTCAAGGTCGGCCCCGACAGCGCGGGATCGGAGCCGGGCCCGGCCTGCTACGGCCGCGGCGGGCAGCATCCGACGGTGACCGACGCCAACCTCGTGCTCGGCTACCTCGACCCCGCACGGTTCGCGGGCGGCAGCCTGCCGCTCGACCGCGGGGCGGCGGACCGCGCCATCGCGGCCCTCGCGGCCGAGCTGGACCTGGCGCCGCAGGATCTCGCCTGGGGCATCCATGACGTGGCGACCGAGGCGATGGCCGGCGCGGCGCGCACCCACCTCGCCGAGCGTGGCCACGACGCGGCGCAGTTCACCCTGGTCTGCACCGGCGGGGGCGGGCCGGTGCATGGCTACCACCTCGCGCGCAAGCTCGGCGTGCGACGGATCGTGATCCCGCCGGAGGCGGGCGTCGCCTCGGCGCTCGGCATGCTGGCGGCACCGCCGCGCGTGGACCGCGTCGCCACCCTCGGCCGCCGCCTGCAGGAGTGCAGCGCCGCCGACCTGGAACGCGCCTTCGGCGCCCTCGAAGAGGAAGCCGCGGCGGTGCTTGCGGGCGGCGGATGGACGGCGGGCCTGCCGCCCGCCGAGCGGCTGCTCGACGCACGCTGCGCCGGGCAGGGCGCGCACATGCCCGTGCCGCTGCCGCCCACGCCCTGGCCGAAAGAGGACGCCGCCGTTCGTGAGCTGATCGAGACTGCCTTCCGCGCGGCCTACCTGGACCGCTACCGCCGCCCGCCGCCTGCCGTGCCGATCGAGCTCGTGCACGCGCGCGTCGTGCTGCGCGGCGCGCGCGGCGCGGCGGCGCTGCGGGCGTCCGTCGGAGCATCGGGGCCCTCCGCGCCCGAGAGCCGCACCATCGTCATCGAGGGGCGGCGGTACGAAGCCGCGGTCTTCGCCCGTACCGCCTTGCCCGCCGGATTCAGCGCCCAGGGACCCGCCCTGGTGCAGGAGACGGGGTCCACCCTCGTCGTCGGGCCCGAGGGCCGCTTCCGCGTGCTCGACTCCGGCAACATCCTCGTGGAGATCGGCTGATGCCGCTCGACGCCGTCACCCTCGAACTGGTCTGGACGCGCCTGATCTCCGCGGTCGACGAGGCCGCCAAGGCGATCGTGCGCACCTCCTTCTCGACGCTGTCGAACGAGGCCAACGACTTCGCCTGCGTACTGACCGACTCCGAGGGGCATTCCCTCGCGCAGAACACCGGCTCCATACCGAGCTTCATCGGCACCCTGCCGGCGACGGTGCGCGCCATCCGCGCGGCGCATCCGCCGGCGCAGATGCGCCCGGGCGACGTCTACATCACCAACAATCCCTGGATCGGCACCGGGCACCTCAACGACATCTCCCTCGTGCGCCCGATCTTCCATGAGGGATGCATCATCGCCTACGGCGCGACGACCAGCCACGTGCCCGACATCGGCGGTCGCATCCGCAGTACGGAGGCGCGGGAGCTCTTCGAGGAGGGCTTCCACATTCCGCCCATGCTGCTGCTGCGTGACGGCCAGGTGGACGCCAGCCTGATGACGCTGCTGCGCACCAACGTCCGCACGCCCGACCAGACCGAGGGGGATGTCTGGGCGCAGGTCTCCGCGCTGGCGCTGATCGACGATCGTGTTCTCCGGACCCTGGCTGACCATCGCCTGCCCGACCTGACCCAGGTCGCGCGCGAGATCTTCGGGCGCTCCGAGGCCGAGATGCGGCGGCGCATCGCCGCCCTGCCGGAGGGTACCTGGCGCTACTCCATGCAGACCGATGGGATGGAGCAGCCCTTCACCTTCGCGGTAGCGGTGACCTTGCGCGGCGGCGAGGCCTGGTTCGACTACGCCGGCACCAGCCCGCAGCAACCGCGGGCGGTGAATTGCGTCATGGCCTACACGAACGCGATGACGGCCTTCGCGATCAAGGCGCTGCTGCTGCCCGAACTGCCGAACAACGAGGGCATCTTCCGCCCGCTGCATGTCTCGGCACCCGAAGGCTCGATCCTCAACCCGCGCTATCCGGCGCCGGTCGGCGGACGCGCGGCGACGGGGCATTACGTCCCGCCGCTGATCTTCGGCGCGCTGGCCGAAGTGCTGCCCGAGAAGGTCCGCGCCGCCCCGGGCAGCCCGCTCTGGATCATGAACATCGCCGGCACCGACGCGCGCGGGCGCACCTTCGCCAATGTGCTGTTCTTCAACGGCGGCACCGGCGCCGGCGCCACGCAGGACGGCGTGGACGCGATCTCCTGGCCGTCCAACATCTCCGCGACGCCGATCGAGGTGGCGGAGCGCACGGCGCCGGTCCTCGTCCACCGCAAGGCGCTGGTGGACGGATCGGGCGGGACCGGCCGGCACCACGGCGGGCGCGGCTGCGAGACGGTGCTGGAATGCGAAGCCGATCACGTCGGCACCGTCTTCGTCACCGAGCGGCTGAAATTCGGCGCTCCGGGCCTCTGCGGCGGCGGGGAGGGGGCCCGGGGCGAGGTGCTGATCGGCGGCAGGCCGGTCGATACCCGACGGCAGCAGACCCTGATGCGCGGCGATGTGGTGACGCTGCGGACGCCCGGCGGGGGAG
>JADGHI010000090.1 GCA_019689515.1 Acetobacteraceae bacterium
GTGGGGCGGGGGGGCGCGTAGTGGTGAAAAACAGACAGGGCGCCCACCGCGACCACCACGCCGAGCTGCACCAGCGGCGGCATCGCCGCGCCGCCCTGGAACGCCCCCTTACCGAAGGCGATGATGAGGATACCGGCGAAGCCCACCAGCACCGCCGACCAGCGGTGGATCCCCACCCGCTCGCCGAGGAACGGGATGGAGAGGATCGTCACGAACAGTGGCGTCGTGTAGGTCAGCGCGGTCTGCTCGGCGAGCGGCAGGACGGTGAGCGCGAAGAAGCTGCACAGCATGGCCATCGTGCCGGTGCAGGCACGCAGCAGATGGCCGGGGAAGCGCCGGGTGCGGAGCTGTGCCGCGATGTCCCCGAGGCGCCGTGCGCGGCGCAGCGCGATCGCCATCACCACCGGCACGGCCAGGGCGTTGCGGAAGAACATCACCTCGACGAAGGGGATGCGGCTGCCAAGCTCCTTCACCATCGCCGACATGAGGGTGAAGAGCGCGGTGGCGGCGAGCATCAGGGCCGCGCCCCGGCGGATGTTGTGGCGGAGGGGTGTGGACACAGGAAATCCTAGCGCGGGCGGACAGGTGCGGCACGGTGGCGGCGCCGGGACGCAGGCCGCACGCGTACGCGGGCGGCGCCCCGATCCTCGCCGGCCGGTCGGTGCGGTCTAAAGGACGAAGTGGACTGCGATGGGCCGCGTAGCGCCAGAGATCAGGATCGAGAACTCGGCCTGCGCGTCGTTGTCGGTGTTATCGTATACCATGAAGCCACCGTTGATGGGAACGCGGCGGAGCCATCCCGAGGTACCGAAGGCAGCGATCCCAAAGACGGCGAAGCTGTCGTCCACCGCCACGAACACCTTGGCGTGGCCGTCCCCACCAGTGCGCCACCAGGCCCGGAGGTGACGTCGCCCGCCGTGAACAGCCGCATCACGAGATCGCCGGCGTCCATCTCGATGACGCCGGGTGCGGCGCCGCCGCCTTCGGAGAAGTCCCGGTGGTGGCGAGTCGCCATCGTGAACAGGTGGTAGCCGCCGGGAGTGGCGGGAAAGCCGAATGCCTCGCTGCAGGCGGTGACCTCAACCATCTTGCGCTCCGCTCGTGCGGCGCGTGTATGCGCTGCGCCGATGGCCCGATTGCGGCGATGCGTGCCCGAAAGACGCCGTCGTCGGATCGCGTCGGGCGTGGCGGGCGGAGTCAGGTGCCCGGCGCCGTACCGGCCGCGGCCGCAGCGGCTTCGCGCCGTTCTGCCGCCCGGCGCACCCGCTCCCGGCGCAGCGTGTAGAGCCCCGCGCCGACGATGATCGCGGCGCCGGCCAGCGTGGTCCAGGCGGGCACCTCGCCCCAGATCAGGAAACCCAGCAGCCCGCCCCAGATCAGCGCGCTGTACTCGAAGGGCGCAAGGACGGCGACCGGCGCGAGGGCAAAGGCCCGCCCGAACAGGATGTGCGCCACCGCGTTCGCCGCGCCGAAGCCGATCAGCGCCACCGCCGCGCCGAGGCTCGGCACGAAGCTGCCGGAGGGCGGCGGGAAGGCCGGCAGGAGCGCCAGCCCCATCGGCACATGCGCGACCATCAACCAGAAGGCGATCGCCGACGGCGTATCGCTGCGCGCCAGCACCCGGGTCCAGATCCGTGTCACCGCCATCGCCGTCACCGCAGCGAGCAGCGCGGGCGTCTCGATGCGCCAGAGATCCCCGCTCGGCTGGAGCATGACGAGGACGCCGCCGAAGCCCACCAGCGTCGCGGTCCAGCGCCGCCAGCCGACGCTCTCCCCCAGCATCGGGATCGCGAGCACGGTCATCAGCAGGGGAGCCGCCGCGGCGACGGCGTAGGAATCGGCAAGCGGCATGCCGCGCGCCCAGGCCCAGTACCAGGTGGCCGAGACGCCGGTGTGCAGCAGGCTGCGCACCGCGAGGAGGCGCCGGTTGCGCGGGAACAGCCCGCGCCCGCGCGCCAGTAAGGCGACGCAGGCCGCGCCGATCACGCCGCGCCAGATCATGGCCACGGCCGTGCCGACCTCGGGCAGCGCCCACTTCACCGCAGCGTCGGTACCGGAGATGACGAGATAGGCGCCCGCAATCAGGGCGATCCCGCGCACCGTCTCCTCGCCGCGCGGCAGCGGCGCGCCACGCGCGGGGGTGGCGGAGGAAGGGGTCGCCACGGCGCCGGCCGGGCCTTTGACCGGGCCGGCGCCGGGCGCGTCAGGCAAGCCGCGCCTCGACCTGCATGCAGGTCGCGCCGGAATCGTCGCGGGTCTCGCCCCGCGCGGTCTTGCCGTCCAGCATGCCGACCAGTTCGAGCCGGCGATCCGCGAAGCAGGGCCGCCGGCCGCGGAAGGAAAGGCTCTGGATCCGGCTCCCGGCCGGCGCGTGGTCGAGCAGGTGGTGCGCCAGCAGCGTCGCCTGCAGCGGCCCGTGCACGACCAGGCCGGGATAGCCCTCCACCTGCGTCACATAGGGGTAGTCGTAGTGGATGCGGTGGCCGTTGCCGGTCAGCGCGGAGTAGCGGAACAGCAGCACCGCGTCCGGCACCAGCGTCGCGGTGAAGGCGCCGGGCAGTGCCGGCGCGGGTTCGGCGGGACGCACCGCCGCGCCCTCGGTGCCGCGATAGACGATGTCGTGCTCCTCGGTCAGCGCCAAGCCGCGCGGCCCGGAAATCTCGTGCCGCACAGTGACGAAGACCAGCCGGCCGGAGCCGCCCGTCTTCTCTTCCACCTTGAGGATGGTGCTGACCCGCCGCACCTGGTCGTCCACCCGCAGCGGCGTCCCGTCGAATTCCAGCCGCCCGCCGGCCCACATGCGCCGCGGCAGCTCGTGCACCGGCGGCAGGAAGCCGCCGCGCCGCGGGTGGCCGTCCGGCCCCAGCTCCTGCGGGGGCTTCCAGTCCTGGAACAGCATCCAGTGCCACAGTGGCGGCAGCGTTCCGTCCGCCGGCACAGATCGGCCGAGCGTCGCCGCCATGCCGGCGACCAGCCGCGGATCCAAGCGGTCCTCCCGCGTCTCGCTGCGGCCGACATAGTCCTGGTAAGACACCGCGCTACTCCTCCCGCACGAACAGCCTGTAGCCCTCGATCTCGCCTGCGGGCCGATAGCGTTCCCAGGTCTCGGCGAACAGGGGGTGGCGGGTGAAATACTCGATGAAGTCGAACTCCCCGCCGCACCAGGGGATGCCGGGGTTGCGGGAGACCAGGACCGCGGCCGGCGGCGTACGCGCGAAGTCCTCGGCCACGGTGCGGTAGACGAAGAATTCGGCGCGGCTCATCTCCCAGGTTTCACGGTAGCGTTCGCCGTTCTGTGGGCAGGTGCGGTAGACGCCCTGCAGCAGCCACAGGTTCATGGTGCGGAGCGTCGAGCGCGCGTGCGCGTAGTTCAGCGCCGGATAGACGGGGTAGATGTCGGGGCTCAGCACAAGCAGGCGCTCGCCATAGGCCTCGCGCTTGACGAAGGCGGCGATGCGGCCGGCGCGGTCGCCATGGAACCACAGCTCGCGCCAGGGTGCCTCGCCGCCATGCGCGGCGTAGAGGCCGAGGCCGATGGTCGCCACCGCCGCCGCCACCGGCGCCACAGTGACGCGATGGTCGCCGGCGCGTCCGGCAGCGGCAGTCGCGGCAGCACCATCCGAGGACAGCACACGGTCGAGCCAGCGCGAGAGGGCGGCGGCCGCAGCCGCAGCGGTCAGCATCGTCACCGGGATCGCGTGGTAGGTCCAACCCTTGTGCTGCACGACGGCCGAGACGAGGGCGCCGAGCGCGGCAGCGGCCAGGGTCTGGGCCAGCGGCCCGGCGCCGCGGCGCAGCAGCGCCACCGGCAGCACCACCGCCAGCGCCAGCGCGGCCGGCCCCAGGATCGGGGAGATCAGCACCTCCCACGCGCTGAACTCCGCGATGTCGAGGTAGTAGGCCCAGACCAGCGGCACCACGAAGCCGAAATAGTCGGGGAAGAACAGCGGGATCGCGGCGACATAGACGAGCCAGACCGCCGCCATCAGCCAGGGCACCGGATCGCGCAGTGCCCGCATCGGCCCGCGGTGCAGCAGCACCACCGCCTCGACCAGCGTCGGCACGGCGAGGAAATGCGGCTTCAGCGCGAAGCCGAGCGCCGCGAGCAGCGCCACGCCGAACGCCAGGCGGCGCGGCGGCGGCGCCACCCCCGCGATGCGCCGGGCAGCGAGGGCGCAATAAGGCAGCGCGACCGTCGCCATGATGTGCTCGCGCTGCGCGAAGTCGTAGGCGGCGACGACGAGGACCATCGGCACCATCGCCCGCATCACCGCCGACTCGATCGGGCCCTGCCGCGCCGCTCCGGCTGCGCCGCGCAGCAGCGCGAGGGTCAGCCGCCAGCACAGCGCGCAGAGGCCGAGCACGCAGAGCAGCAGCGCCTGTACGGAATCGAGCGGCGTCCAGGCCCCGAGCGCCGCCGGCACCAGGTTCAGCACGAAGATCAGCGGCGGGTTGACGTCGATCAGGTCGCGGTAGAGGCGCTCCCCGGCCAGCCAGCGCTCGGCGAAGTTCAGCACCGCCGCGACGTCGTGGTTGAGCGGCGGCGCCAGGATCACCAGCAGGTAGAACACCGCCGGCGCGAAGGCGGCCCAGCGCAGGAGCCGCTCCCGCGCCGCCGTCAGGTCGAGGCCGGCGCCGCCGAGCGCGGCGCCCGCCGCCCCGGGCAGGGCCAGGCCGGCGGCCGCAGCGTCCTCGCCGCGGATTGCCAAGGGGACAGCCGGGGGCTCAGTGCCCGTGTGGCGAGGTGGCGGCTGGTTCATGTTGATGGCGCAATATCCGATCCGTGGCTCGGTTTCGGCAACCTCGATCATCGGCCGCACTGAGGCGGGCATGCGGCGGCCTTGCGGCGGATCGGCAGCAGGGAGGTCCGCGGCGAGAGGATAGCAGATTTCGCGATCCTGTGATTGGAATCACCGAAGCGGAGCGGGTGCCCCGAACCGGCCGCGCCGGTGGCCGGGCCGGCCTCGCGCCCCGTGGCGGAGCCTGCGCCGACGCGACTTGTCCGCCGCCCGAACGGATGCCACACCAGTTCCCGTGGAGACGGCCGAATACGCCCTGATGGACGTGGTCGAGGACCGGATGTGGTGGTATCGCGCCGTCCACGCCCGGGTGCTCGACGCCCTCGCCCGCCGCCCGGGCGATCCGGCGCGCCCGGTGCTCGACGCCGGCTGCGGCACGGGCGGTCTGCTGCGCCGCCTGGCGGAAAGGGCCATCGGCCGCCCCCTGTTCGGCGTCGAGTATTTCGAGCCCGCCGCCCGGCGCGCCAGCGCGAAGTCCGGCGCCGCGGTCGCCGTCGGCGACGTGCATGCCCTGCCCTTCCCCGACGGCACCTTCGGCGCCGTGCTCAGCGTGGACGTGCTGTGCCACCGGCTGATCCAGCCGGAGCGTGGCCTTGCCGAGATGCGCCGGGTGCTCGCCCCGGGCGGGACGCTGATCCTCAACCTCCCCGCCTTCGAGTGGCTGAAGAGCGCGCATGACCGGCGCGTGCACAATGCGCGTCGCACGACCCTCCGCGCCGCCCGCGCCCAGCTCGCGGAGGCCGGCTTCACGCGCATCGAGGCCCGCTACTGGAACGCCCTGCTGCTGCCGCTCATGGTTATCCAGCGCAAGCTCCTCGCGGCAAAGGAGGAGGCGGCGAGCGACGTCGCCCCGTATCCGCCATGGTTGGACCGTATGCTGCACGGCGTGACCGAGCTGGAGCGGCGGCTCGCCGCGCTCGGCCTGCGCTACCCGGCGGGCGGCTCGGTCCTGCTGGTCGCGACGCGGCCATGATGAAGGATTGCTGAGACGATGCCCACGCCACCCGCTACGGGAGGCCCCGTCCTCGCCGCGCACCCGGTCGGCCTCTCGATCGTCGTCCCCGTCTATCGCGGCGAGGCCACGGTCGGGCGGCTGGTCGAGGCCCTCTCCGCGCTGCGCCCCGAGGGCGGGCTCGAGATCGTGCTCGTCAACGACGGTAGCCCGGACAAGTCGGGCGAGGTCTGCCGCGCGCTGCAAGCGAGCGCGACGGTGCCGATCACCTACATCGAGCATGCGCGCAACTTCGGCGAGCACAACGCGGTGATGACGGGCCTGCGCCACGCACGCGGCGCCTACGTCATCACCATGGACGACGACCTGCAGAACCCGCCGGAGGAGGTGGTGCGCCTCTACGACCACGCGCGCCTCGGCGGCTGGGACGTCGTGTACACGCGCTATGCGCAGAAGATGCACGAATCCTGGCGCAACCTCGGCAGCCGCTTCGCCAACTGGGTGGCGGACCAGCTCCTCGACAAGCCGAAGGGGCTCTATCTTTCCTCCTTCCGCTGCATGAGCGCGCTGGTGGTGCGCGAGGTGACGAAGTACCGCGGCCCCTACCCTTACGTGGACGGGCTGATCATGCAGGTCACCCAGCGCATCGACTCGATTGAGGTGAAGCACTACGCGCGCGCCGAGGGCCGGTCCAACTACACGCTGCGCCGGCTGGTGCGGCTGTGGCTGAACCTCGCAACCAATTTCTCGGTGCTGCCGCTGCGGCTCGCGGTCTTCGCGGGGGTGGCGATGGGCCTGCTCGGCCTGGTCGGCGCAGTGATGGTGATCCTCGAGGGGCTGCGCGGGCAGACGCCCTCCGGCTGGGCCTCCACGATGACCATGATGCTGCTGATCGCCGGCGTGCAGTTCCTCATCCTCGGCGTGCTCGGCGAGTATGTCGGCCGCGCCTTCCTCTCCGCGAACGGCAAGCCGCAGGGCGTGGTGCGTCTGGTGCTGCCGCCGCACCCTCCAACGACGCCGCCGCCGCAGGGAGCGACCGCTGTGCCCGCACTCGCCGGGGCGGAGACGGCGGCGCGCGGCGAGCATCGCGTGGCTTCGCCGTGAGCGCCGCGCTGTACTGGCTCATCCTGGCGGCGGCGATCGGCACCTCGCTGGTCGGACAGGTGCTGCTGAAGGTTGGCGCCTCGGGCTCGGTCCGCGCGGCGGGCGGGTTCCTCGACCAGCTCTTCCGCTGGCAGACGATGCTCGGGCTGGTCTGCTACGGCGGCGCGGCGCTGCTCTACATCATCGCGCTCCGGCGCATCCCGATGAGCGTGGCGCTGCCCTGCACCGCGGCGAGCTACGTCGTGATCGCGCTGATCGGGTATTTCGGCTTCGGCGAGCCGATGGGCGCGCAGCGGGTCGCGGCGATCGCACTGATCTGCCTCGGCGTGATCCTGCTGGCGACCGCGAACGCATGACCGAAGGCCGGCCACGCGGCGTTGGCCGAACTACGCCTCGCCGCGGCATGCGTGCGGTGGAGGCCGCGGCGATGGCCCTGCTGCTCGCCGGCTGCGTGGCCGGGGCACCGCCGCAGCAGCAGCAAGGCACCGCGCCGGCCGTGGCTGCTGCTGGTTGCCCGGAGGGCGCGCGGCCGGCGACCGTGCTCGAGGCCTATTTCGGCCGCTCGGGCCCACCTGACGCGCCGCGCATCTCCGAGGCCGCCTTCGCACGCTTCCTCGCCGAGGAGGTCACGCCCCGCTTTCCCGACGGGCTGACCGTGCTCGACGGCCTGGGCCAGTGGCGCAGCCCGGCCACCGGGCGCATCGCGCGGGAGCGGAGCAAGATTCTGATCCTCGTGCTGCCGGAGACGGAGGAGGCAGCGGCGCGCGCCCGCCTCGCCCCGGTGACGGCCGCCTATCGCCAGCGCTTCCGCCAGGAATCGGTGCTGGTGACCAGCCGCACCGCCTGCGCCAGCCTGTAGCGAGCCAGCGGCAGCCCGCCGGCTCGCCGGTGCCTATCCCCCGCCCTGCATCGCCGCCATGCGGCGCTGAAGCTCCTCCGGCGACACCTCCTCGACATGGGTCGCGACGTGCCAGAAATGCCCGAACGGGTCGCGCAGCGTGCCGCTGCGGTCGCCGTAGAACTTCGTCTCCATCGGCTGCACGACGGTCGCACCCTTGGCGAGCGCGCGCGCGAACACGGCGTCGGCATCCTCGACGTAGAGGTGGATGGTCACCGACGCCGTCTCGCCCTGCGGCGCCACGAACTTCCCCTCCGGCCAGGGGTCGGCGAGCATGATCACCGACTCCCCGATCTCGATCTCCGCATGACCGATCCGGCCGCCCGGGGCGGGCAGGCGCATGCGCTCGCGCGCGCCGAAGACCTCGACGTAGAAGGCGAGCGCACGCTCGGCGCCCTCGATCGCGAGGTAGGGGGTGACACGCGGATAGCCGGGGGGGATCGGCGGCACGGCAGCCATGACATCCTCCTTCTCGGGTTCGGCGGCGCCCATGGTGCTGGCGTGACGCGTCGGAATCAAGAACAAAAAAAGAACATCGCGAGACGCGCCGCCAAGCCCGGTTGGGTGCCAGTCCGCCCGCCGCGCCGCCTCACCTCTGCCCCTGACCGCCGCCGCGCACGTCCTCGTAGAGCCAGACCATCCGGTCAACGAACCACAGCTTGCCCACCATCGTGACGGAGAGGCCGAACAGCGTCGCCCAGGCGTCGAGCACGACCAGGCCGTAGACGAGCGGCACCAAGCCGGCCGCCGAGACGCCGTTCAGCACCAGCGGCAGCCGCCGATGCCGCTCCGGGAGCGGCGCACCCTCGCGCCGCGCGATCCAGAGGCGCTCGCCCAGCACGCCCTTCGCCGCCCAGGATTCGAAGGAGCGCGGCGGCGGGAAGGCCCGCGGATTCAGCCAGGTCCAGACGACAAGCAGCGCCACCGGCAGCAGCGCCCACCACCCGATCCACACGCGGCTCCACACCGCGAGCGCCATCAGCGGCAGGATCGCGACGCGGGTCCAGACGCTCCAGGGATTGGCGTGGCGCGCCCAGGTCGCCTCGTCCATCCGGAAGAGGCGCACGATCCAGCCCTCGATGCCGTCCGCCACCGCTTCGGCCCCCTAGGCCCGTGGTCCAACGTCGGCCATCGCGTTCTCGCTCGTTCGGTCCACTGGCTTCCACCCTGGCACGCGATCGGTCGGGATCGGAACCGCAAGTCGAATCGGCACGCAGCGTCACCCGCCATGCCGGTGCGCGGCGACGGCACCATCCGCATGACCTCGGAGGTAATCGCTGAACCGGCGCCCCTGCCCCACATTGCCATCGCCCAGGCCGGACGGTCCGTCGCCTCGGGCGAGGGAGAATGCGCCATGGACAGGCAAGATGCACTGCGTTCGGCCGCCAAGCCGGCGATTGGCGTCGGAAGCTCGGCCTCGGCGGAAGCCCAGGAAGGCCCGCGCGCCGGCTACCCGCCCGGGGCACTCGCCATCGTCGTCTCGTTGCGCGTCAAGCCGGAGCATGAGGCGGAATTCCTCCGCCTCCTCGCTCCCGTGCTCGACGCCATGCGGCACGAGGCGACCTTCATCAACGCCGCGCTGCACCGCGATCCCGAGGATCCAGCGCACTTCATGCTCTACGAGACCTGGGCGGACCGCCGTGATCTGGTCGAGGTGCAGATGAAGCGCCCCTACCGCGCCACCTACGAAGCGCGCCTGCCCGAACTGCTGCGCGAACCGCGCCAAGCGCGCATCTGGCAGCCGATGCGCGGCGACTTCGCCGGGCCCGCCGCGCGCTGACCCATGGCGGGCCGCGCCGCGACGGGCTGCGCTGCGGCACCGCCTGCCCTCTCAGCCCTGCCGCGGACCCTCCGCCATTTCCACCGCGCGCTCCAGATCGACGCTCAGCAGCCGCGACACCCCGCGCTCCTGCATCGTCACGCCGTAGAGCCGATGCATCCGCGCCATGGTCAGCGGGTGGTGCGTGACGATCAGGAAGCGCGTGCCGCTCTCCGCCGCCATGGCGTCGAGCAGGTCGCACAGCCGCTCCACATTCGCGTCGTCGAGCGGCGCGTCCACCTCGTCCAGGACGCAGACCGGCGCGGGCTGGCAGCGGAACACGGCAAAGATCAGCGACAGCGCCGTCAGCGCCTGCTCGCCGCCCGAGAGCAGCGACAGCGCCGCGAGCTTCTTCCCCGGCGGCTCGGCGAAGATCTCGAGCCCCGCCTCCAGCGGATCGTCGGAGCCGACGAGCGCGAGATGCGCCCGCCCGCCGCCGAACAGCCGCGTGAACAGCGCGCGGAACTCGGCGTCCACGCGGTCGAACACCTCGCGCAGCCGCTCGCGCCCCTCGCGGTTCAGGTGGCCGATCGAGCCGCGCAGCTTGGCGATCGCGGCGCTGATCTCCTCGCGCTCGCGGGTGATCGTGGCGATCCGGTCCTCGACCTCGCGCATCTCGACATCAGCGCGCAGGTTGACCGGGCCCATGTCCTCGCGCTCGCGCGTCAGGCGATCGAGCTTGCGCCGCGCCTTCTCCTCTGCCGCGTCGCTGAGGTCCTCCACGACCGGCAGCGCCTGCTCGGCGTCCGGTCCCAGACGCTCGACGATGCGCTCCGCCACCGAATGCGCCGCGGCCTCGGCCTGCGAGGCGACACCCTCGGCGCGGAGCTGCGCCTCGCGCGCAGCGGCGAAGGCGGCGTCGGCGACGCGGCGCGCTTCCGCGGCCTCGCGCGCCTCCTGCTCGGCGGCGGCGAGGGCAGCGGCGGCCTCGCGATGCGCGGCCTCGGCCTCCTGGAGCCAGCGCGCCGCCTGTCGCCGGCGCTCGGCCGCAACCTCGGGCGCATCGGCGAGCGCCGCGCATTCCGCCTCCGCCTCGCCATGGCGCGCGCGTAGTTCCTCGAGCCGCCCGGCCGCATCGGCGCGACGCTGCGCCCAGGTGGCGCGCTCCCCGGCCAGCGCCTCGCGACGGGCAGAGTTGCGCCGCGCCTCATCCTCGAGCGCGGCGAGTGCGGCGCGGGCGGCCGTTTCGGCGGCGCGGGCGGCCGCCAGCGCCTCGCGCGCGCGCTCCACCCCGGCACGGATGGCCGCGAGGTCAGGCAGCGCGCCGACCGCCTCGCGCGCGGCGGCGAGCGCGGCCTC
>JADGHI010000091.1 GCA_019689515.1 Acetobacteraceae bacterium
GCGCAGGTCGTCGTCGTCCATCGCCGGCAGGTCGTCGTGCACCAGCGAGTAGGCGTGCACCATCTCGATCGCCGCGGCGACGCGCAGCGCGGCGCTGCGCGCGACGCCGAACTGGCGCGCGCCCTCGAGGACCAGGAAGCCGCGCAGCCGCTTGCCGCCGCCCATCGCGGCGTAGCGCATCGCCTCAAGCAGCCTCGCCTCGTCGCCCTCGGCCGGCGGCAGCAGGGCGTCGAGGGCCTGCTCGATCTCCGCCGCCGCTTCGGCGAGGGCGGCGCGGAGGGCGGTCTGGTCCGCCTCCCCCAGGATCGCGTTCATCGCGCGCAGGTTCCCGCTGCTACTCGACATCGCGCAGGGCCGGGCCGGAGGGGCCCTCGACGATCGCCTGCACCTTCTGCTCCGCCTCGGCGAGCTTGCGCTCGCAATGCCGACGCAGCGCGGCGCCGCGCTCATACGCCTCGATCGATTCCTCGAGCCGCCCCTGGCCGGATTCCAACGCCTTCACGATCGCTTCGAGTTCCGCCAGCGCCTCCTCGAATGAGAGGGCGGCGATGTCCGGCGGGTCCCGCGACGGCGGCGCGGCAGCGGGGCTTGTGGACGACTCCTGCATCCGAATCTCCAGGCTTGGCCGACCAGGATACCGGGATCGCCCCGGCACGGCCAAGGCGCGCGCATAGCGCGGACGGGCCGCCCGGTCATCAGGCGCCCTGCCGGCGGGCGGGCCCACGGCGCCGGCGAGGCAGGATCCGGCCCCGTCAGGCGCGGAGCAGCGCCCGCACATGCGCGGCGGCGGAGGCTGCCAGCGCGGTGAGGTCGTAGCCGCCCTCGAGCATGGAGACCACGCGCCCGCGGCAATGGCGCTCGGCGATGGCGCAGAGCTCGGCCGTCAGCCAGGCGTAATCCGCCTCGCGCACCCGGAGCTGCGCCAGCGGGTCGCGCGCATGCGCGTCGAAGCCGGCCGAGACGACCACCAGCCCGGGGGCGAAGGCGTCGAGCGCGGGAAGAATGCGGTCGCGCCAGGCGGCGCGGAAGGCCTCGCCATCCGCGCCCGGTTGCAGGGTGGCGTTGACGACGTTCCCCGCCACGCCCCGCTCGCGCGGATCGCCGGTGCCGGGATAGAGCGGCCACTGGTGCGAGGAACCGTAGAACAGGGTCTCGTCGGTCTCGGCGACCGCCTGGGTGCCGTTGCCGTGGTGCACGTCGAAGTCCAGCACCGCCACCCGCTCGACGCCATGCACCGCCTGGGCATGGCGCGCGGCGATGGCGGCATTGGAGAAGAGGCAGAAGCCCATCGGCCGGGCCGGCTCCGCGTGGTGGCCCGGCGGGCGGACGGCGCAGAAGGCGCGGCGGACCTCGCCCTTCATCACCGCGTCCACCGCGGCGCAGGCGGCGCCGGCGGCGCGCAGCGCGGCCTCGGCCGAGCCCCAGGACATCAGCGTGTCGCCGTCGAGCGCCACCCGGTCGTCCGGCTCGGGGCGGATGGCGAGGATCGCGTCCACGTAATTGCGGGGATGCACGCGGCAGAGCTGCTCGACCGTGGCCTGCGGCGCCTCGCCGCGGATGAGCCCGGCGAATTCCTCGTCGTCGAGCGCGCGCAGGACGGCGCGCAGTCGGTCCGGGCACTCCGGATGGTAGGGACCGGGGTCGTGGTCGAGGCAGGCGCGGTGGGTCAGCAGCAGCACGCTCACGGCGGCGGTCCCGAGGAGGACGGGGCGGGCGGGGGCGCGTCCTCGCCGCGCCGGCGCAGGGTGAAGCGATAGACGCCCCCGGCATCCTCGCTGAACGCGACCAGGGCGTGGCCGGTCTCCCGGCAGAAGGCCTGGAAGTCCTTCACGCTGGCGGGATCGGTGGCGAGCACGGTGAGGCGCGCCCCAGGCGCGAGGCCGCGCAGCGCCTTGTTCGCCTTGAGCACGGGCAGCGGGCAGGTGAGGCCACGCACATCGAGAAGGGTCTCGGACATGGGGCCGACTCCACCACCCGGGCCGGGCGGCGTCCAGGGGTGGGACGGTGTCCCTGGCCGGCCAGGGCAGACGACCGGGCGGGCCGGCCGGGGCGCCCCCGGACCGCGGAACACGGCGGCGGCACTTGCCCCGGCCCGCCGCGATCCGCACCTTGCGGCCATGCAGCGCTTCCGAATCGGCATCGACCTGGGCGGCACCAAGACCGAAATCGCGGTCCTCGGCACGGCGGGCGAGGTCCTGCTGCGCCGTCGCGAGCCGACCCCGAAGACCTACGAAGGCGTGATCGAACGCATCGGGGCCATGGTCGAGGCGGCGGAACGCGAGCTCGGCGCCGCGCCGGGCGAGGCGAGCGTCGGCATCGGCATCCCGGGCAGCCTCAGCCCGGCGACCGGGCTGGTGCGCAACGCCAACACCGTCGCGCTGAACGGCAAGCCCCTGGCCGAGGACCTGACAGCACGCCTGGGCCGTCCGCTGCGCTTCTCGAACGACGCCAATTGCATGGCCATGAGCGAGGCGGCGGACGGCGCGGGGGCAGGCTACGGGACGGTGTTCGCGGTCATCCTGGGCACCGGCGTGGGCGGCGGGATCGTGGTGAACGGGCGGCTGCTGGACGGCCCGAACCGTGTGGCCGGCGAATGGGGCCACACCCCCCTGCCCTGGATGACGCCCGAGGAATTCCCGGGCCGCCGCTGCTGGTGCGGGCGGCTCGGCTGCATCGAGACCTTCGTCAGCGGCCCGGCCCTGGCGGCGGAAGCCTACGGCCCCGGCGCGCGGGACGCGACCGGGGTGCCCGCCCGCGCGGCGGCCGGCGACGAGCGGGCGATCGCGGCGCTGGAGCGGCACGCGGACCGGCTGGCGCGGGCGCTCGCCGGGATCGTCAACATCCTCGACCCGGACGTGATCGTGCTCGCCGGCGGGCTGTCCAACATGCCGCATCTCTACGAGCGGCTGCCGGCGCTGATGGCACCACATGTCTTCGGCGATGTGGCGCGCACCCCGGTGCTACGGGCGCGGCATGGCGATTCCAGCGGCGTGTTCGGGGCGGCGCGGCTGTGGGACGCCGCCAACGCGTGACCGCCACGCGCGCCGGCCTGCGCGCGGGTTTCGCCTACGGCGCGCTCGCCTTCCTGGCGGGCGCGGCGCTGGGGCCGGTGCGGGAGCTGGCGCTCGCGCCGCGGATCGGCGGCATGGCGGCCGCGCTGGCTGAGGCGGTGGCGATGGGCGCGCTGCTCTGGTTCGCCGCGCGCTTTGCCCTGGCGCGCCTCCTGGCGGACGGGGCGGGCTGGCGGCCGCGCGCGGCCATGGCGACGACCGGGCTGGCGGTGGTGGTGGCCGCGGAGGCGACGCTCGGCGCAGTCTTCGCCGCCTCGGGCCTCGCCACGCAGCGGGCGCCGCGCTCGGCGGCGGAACAGGCGGTGGGGCTGGCGCTGCTCGCCTGGCTGGTGGCGCTGCCCTTCCTCCTGCGGCGGGGCGCCGGGTGATGCCGGCACTGTGCCGCGACTGCCTGCGCGTCTTCGAGCAGGACCGCACCGCCTGCCCCTGCGGCTCGCGCCGTCTGGTGCGGCACGAGGAGCTGCTGCGCCTGACGGTGGCGCATGTGGACTGCGATGCCTTCTACGCCTCGATCGAGAAGCGCGACCGGCCGGAGCTGCTGACCAGGCCGGTGATCGTGGGCGGGATGAAGCGCGGCGTGGGCGCGGCCTGCTGCTATGTCGCGCCCCCCCGCGGGGGGCGCTCCGCCATGCCGATGTTCCAGGCCCTGCGGGCCTGCCCGGACGCGGTGGTGATCCCCCCCGACATGGCGAAATACGCCGCCGAGGGCCGGCGCATCCGCGCGCTGATGGAAGCGCTGACGCCACTCGTCCAGCCGCTCTCGATCGACGAGGCGGTGATGGATCTCGCAGGGACGGAAGCGTTGCACGGCGCGCCGCCCGCCGTGGTGCTGGCGCGCTTCGCGCAGCGGGTGGAGCGCGAGGTGGGGGTGACGGTCTCGATCGGCCTCGCACCGAACCGGCTGCTCGCCAAGATCGCGGCGGAGCGGGACAAGCCGCGCGGCTTCGCGGTGATCGGCGCGGCGGAGGCCGCGGCGCTGCTGGCGCCGGAGCCGGTGACGCTGCTGCCCGGCGTCGGCCCGGTGCTGGCCCGGCGGCTGGCGGCGGCGGGGGTGACGCGGCTCGGCCAGTTGCAGGCGCTGTCGGAGAAGGAGGCGCTGGCGCGCTTCGGCGAGGACGGGCACAGCCTGGTGGCGCGCGCCCGCGGCGAGGACCCGCGGCCGGTGCGCCCGGAGCGCGAGACCAAGAGCGTCAGCGCGGAGACCACCTTCGAGACCGATCTGCGGGACGTCGCGGATCTGGAGCGGCCGCTCTGGCGGATGTGCGAGAAGCTCGCGCGCCGGCTGAAGGAGAAGGATCTCGCCGCCGGCGGCGTGGTGCTGAAGCTCAAGACCGCGAGCTTCACGCTGCGCACGCGCCACGCGCGCCTGGCGGTGCCGACGCGCCTGCCGGAGACGCTGTTCGCCGCGGCCCGGCCACTGCTGGCGAAGGAAGCTGACGGCACGGCCTTCCGCCTGATCGGCATCGGTGCCCAGCCGCTCGCCCCGGCGGCGGAGGCGGACCGCGGCGACCTGGCGGACCCGGACGCACCGAAGCGCGCGGCACGCTGGGCGGCGGTGGAGGCGCTGCGCGCGAAATTCGGCGAGAACGCGGTGATGCGCGGCCGCGGGCTGCAGCTGCGCTAGAGGGGGGGCGCTCGCCGGAGATTGGAACGACCGACGGAACCGGACCATGGTCGCCGCTCCGGCGAGCGGGCGGTCATGGCCCGGGCAGGCGGCTCAGCCGCCCCGTGCCTCCTTCACCGCCGCCTTGGCCGCGTTCACCATCAGCGCGACGTCGTTGGCGATAGTCACCAGCTTGAAGCCCATCTTGATCATGCGGTGCGCATAGGCCGCCGTGCCGTTGTGCAGCCCCGCGGCGATGCCGCGCTTCGAGGTCTCCTTCAGCAGCCGCTCGTAGATGCGCAGGATCTCCGGCTCCTCGCGGTCCAGCTTCGGCGCCAGGCCGAGCGACAGGCCGAGATCCGAAGGGCCGACATAGATCGCGTCAATGCCCGGCACGTCCAGGATCGCCTCCAGGTTGTCGAGCGCCTGCTGCGTCTCGATCATCGGGATGACGAGGACCTCGTCGTTGGCGGTGGCCTGATAGCTGCCGGCCTCGCCATAGAGGGCGGCGCGGATCGGGCCGTTGCTGCGCGTGCCCTGGGGCGGGTACTTGCAGTACTGCACCAGGGCGCGCGCCTCCGCCTCGGTGTTGACCATCGGGCAGATCACGCCGTAGGCGCCGGCGTCCAGCACCTTGCCGATGATGCCGGGCTCGTTCCAGGGCACGCGCACCATCGGCACCAGTCCGGGGACGCGCTGCATGCCCTGGAAGCAGGCGACGCAGGAGAGGTAGTCCTGCACGCCGTGCTGCATGTCCACGGTCACGCTGTCCCAGCCGGCCTGGGCGTACATCTCCGCGCTGAAAGCGCTGGGGATGGCAAGCCACCCGTTGACCACGGCCTTGCCGGCCTTCCAGGCTTCCTTGACCTTGTTCGGCATCGCATCCCCCGAAGGTGCCAGTCGGCTGCGACGCTAGAGCATGACCGCCCCGGGTTGCAAAGCCCGAGCCGAAACGGCCGCCTATGATCCGGTCCGGTCACGGCGCGATCCGCGCGACCGTAGGTCGGCCGGCCGGCCCTGGGCGCCTTGCCGATGCGGGTTGGACCGGGAATCTACCCCTGCTCGGCAGGGGTGACGGCTCATCATGCGGATTGCTCGGGATCTCGACTCGCTGCGGCGGGAGGTGGCAGCGTTGCGCGCGGCGGCGGCTAGCGCCGGACGCGGCAGCGCCCTGGCGCTGGTGCCCACGATGGGGGCGCTGCATGCCGGGCACCTCGCGCTGGTCGCGGCGGCGCGGCGGGCCGCGCCCGTGGTCGCCGCCTCGATCTTCGTCAATCCGCGGCAGTTCGGCCCGCATGAGGACCTGGCCAGCTACCCGCGCGACGAGGAGGGCGACCTCGCGAAGCTGCGCGAGGCGGGCTGCGACCTCGTCTGGATGCCGAGCGTCGAGGTGATGTACCCGCCCGGCTCGGTCACGGCGGTGGAGGTCGCGGGACCGCCGGCCGAGGGCTGGGAGGGCACGCATCGCCCCGGCCATTTCCGCGGCGTCGCCACGGTCTGCGCCAAGCTGTTCCTGCAGACCGGCGCCGCGGTCGCGCTGTTCGGCGAGAAGGACTGGCAGCAGCTCCAGGTTGTGCGGCGGATGGTCCGCGACCTCGACCTGCCGGTGCGCATCGAGCCCGTGCCGACGGTGCGCGAGGCGGACGGCCTCGCGCTCTCCTCGCGCAACCGCTTCCTGACGGCGGAGGAGCGCGCGCGGGCGCCGCGCCTCGCGGCAGAGCTGCACAGGGCCGCGGCGGCGCTGGCGGATCGCCGGCCGGCGGCGCCGGTGCTGTCCGCGGCGGTGGAGGCGCTGACCGGGGCCGGGTTCTCGGTGGACTATTTCGCCCTCGTCGAGGCGGAGTCGCTGCGGCCGATCGAGGCGCTCGGCGACGAGCCGGCACGGCTGGTCGCGGCGGCGCGGCTCGGGCGCGTGCGGCTGCTGGACAACATCGCCGTCCCGCCGCGCTCGGGGGGCTGAGGCGGCGGTGGCGCGCAGGCCAGGAACGCCCTCGGCGGCGGTCGCTCCGCCGATCCGATCCCACGACGAGGAGGAGGCGCGGGAGCCGGACCCTGCGCCGGTCGCCGCCGCGCTGCTGGACGCGGCCCGCACCCTCTCCGGCGCGCTTGCTGCGCTCGAATTCGCGCCGCCGGTCGCGCATGTGTACGACCCGCTGCGCTACGCCTGGGCATCCTACGAGCAGTACGTCAGCCGCTACGGGGCGACGCGCAAGCGCGTGGTGCTGCTCGGCATGAATCCGGGCCCGTTCGGCATGATGCAGACCGGTGTGCCCTTCGGCGAGGTCGCGGCGGTGCGCGACTGGATGGGCATCCGCGCGCCCATCGTGCCGCCCGACCGCCAGCATCCGAAGCGGCCGATCGAGGGCTTCGCCTGCCCGCGCTCGGAGGTGAGCGGGCGCAGGCTGTGGGGCTGGGCAGCCGAGCGCTTCGGGACAGCAGAGGCGTTCTTCGCCGAGTGGTTCGTGCTCAACTACTGCCCGCTCGTCTTCCTCGAGGGGTCGGGGCGCAACCTCACGCCGGACCGGCTGCCTGCCGCCGAGCTCAAGGCGGTGCAGGAGGCCTGTGACCGTCACCTCGCCGCGGCGCTGTCGGCCTTGGCGCCGCAATGGGCGATCGGCGTCGGCGGCTTCGCCGAGAAGCGGTTGCGGGCGGTGCTGACGGCGGGCCAGGTCGCGCGAACGGTCAGGGTCGGGCAGATCCTACACCCCAGCCCGGCCAGCCCGGCGGCCAATCGCGGCTGGGCGGAGGCCGTGGACACGACGCTCGCGGCGCTCGGCGTCATGGCGAAGCCGTAGCGCGGCGCGCCGGTCCGCCAGGCCTGATCGGCCCTCACAGGCCGCTGAGGCGGACCAGACCGGCCCATGCGCCGCCGCCGGCCGGCCAGGCGCCGTGCTGGACGAGGGAGCCCGCACGGCTCACCCTGCGGGTCGCCATGCCGAACTGGACCGTCGCCTCCGAGACCGGGCGGCTCGCCGAGGTGCTGGTCTGCCCGCCGGACCACTACCGGTGGCTCCCGACCAACGCCGTCGCGCGCCGCAGCCTGGCGGAAGGGCACCAGCCCGATCGCGCCGCGCTCGCCGCGCAGCACGCGGAGCTGTGCGACGCGCTGTCGCAGGCCGGCGTCGCGGTGCACCGGCTGCCGCCGCAGCCCCACCTGCCCTACATGGTCTACACGCGCGATTCGGTCGTGGTGACGCATCGCGGCCCGGTGCTCTGCCAGCTCGAACGCCCGCAGCGGCGCGGCGAATACGCGCATTTGCTGGCCTTTCACGCGGAACACGGCGCGGCGATGTGGCGCCTGCCCTCGGCCGGCACGCTGGAGGGTGGCGACGTCCACATCATCCGGCCCGGCCTCGCCGTGGTCGGCGCTTCCGGCGGCCGCACCGACCTCGCCGGGGCGGAACAGTTCGCCGGCTGGCTGCGCGCGGAGGGGTGGGAGGTGCGCATCGAGCCCTTCGACGAGCACTTCCTCCACCTCGACCTGCTGTTCTGCATGGCCGCGCCCGGCCTCGCCGTCGCCTGCACCGAGGTGCTGCCGGACGACTTTCTCGCCTGGCTGCGCGGGAAGGCGATCCGCGTCCTGCCCACCACCTACCGGGAGGCCATGGCTCTCGCCGGCAACGTCCTTTCCCTCGGCGCGGGGCGCGTGGTATCGGCCCGCGCCAGCACCCGCCTCAACGCCGCGCTGCGCGCCGAAGGGCTTGAGGTCCTCGACCCCGACCTCTCGCTGTTCACCGCGGGCGGCGGCGGCCCGCACTGCCTCACCTGCCCGCTGCGGCGGGAGGAGCCCGACGCCGGATGAGCACAACCGCTGCCCCCGTCCGCCCCACCGACGCCGTGATCCCGGCGCTGCGCGCGCTGCTCGGCGAGCGCCTGTCCACCAACGAGACGGTGCGCGCCCAGCACAGCCGCGGCGAGGACACGACCACGCCCCACCTCCCCGACGCCGTCGCCTTCGCTGAGACGACGGAGGAGGTGAGCCGCATCCTCGCCCTCTGCCACCAGCACGACGTGCCGGTCGTGGCCTTCGGCGCCGGCACCTCGCTCGAGGGCCATGTCACCCCGGTGCGCGGCGGGATCTCGCTCGACCTCTCGCGCATGACCGCCGTGCTGGAGGTCAACGCCGAGGACATGGACTGCCTGGTCGAGCCCGGCGTGACGCGCCAGCAGCTCAACGACTACCTGCGCGACCAGGGGCTGTTCTTCCCGGTGGACCCGGGCAGCCACTGCACCATCGGCGGCATGTGCGCGACGCGCGCGAGCGGCACCAACGCGGTGCGCTACGGCACGATCCGCGAGAACGTGCTGGGGCTGGAGGTGGTGCTCGCCGACGGGCGCGTGATCCAGACCGGCGGGCGCACGCGCAAGGCGGCGAACGGCTACGACCTGACGCGGCTGTTCATCGGCTCGGAGGGCACGCTCGGCGTGATCACCAAGGTCCGGCTGCGCCTGCACGGCATCCCGGAGGCGATGAGCGCCGCGGTCTGCCAGTTCCCGACCCTCGCCGCCGCGGTCGAGACGGTGATCACGACGATGCAGTCCGGCATCCCGGTCGCGCGGATCGAGATCCTCGACGAGGTGCAGATGGCCGCCTGCATCCGCCATTCGAAGCTCGAAGGCATGGAGGCGCTGCCGACGCTGTTCCTGGAGTTCCACGGCACCCCGGCCGGAGTGAAGGAGCAGGCCGAGGCGGTGGAGGCCATCGCGACCGAGGCCGGCGGCAGCGGCTTCGCCTGGGCGACCGACGCGGAGAGCCGCAACCGCCTCTGGCAGGCGCGCCACGACGCCTACTGGGCGGCGATCGGCCTCCGCCCCGGCGCGCGCAGCGTCACCACCGACATCTGCGTGCCGATCTCCCGCCTCGCCGAGGCGCTGCTCGGCGCGAAGCGGGACATCGAGGAGTCGGGCCTGGTCGCGCCGATCGTCGGCCATGTCGGCGACGGCAATTTCCACACCTGCATCGTCGTCGATCCGAACGATCCGGCGGAGATCGAGCGCGCCTGGGCGCTCGACAAGAAGATCGTCGCGCGGGCGCTGGCGCTCGGCGGCACCTGCTCGGGCGAGCACGGCGTCGGCCTCGGCAAGCGCGAGTTCCTGGAGCAGGAGCACGGGCCGGAGGCGCTCGCCGTGATGCGCAGCCTCAAGGCGACGCTCGACCCGAAGGGCATCCTCAACCCGGGCAAGATGTTCCGGAACTGAGCGCGCGCCGAGCATGACCCCGCCCGCTTCGGCGGCAGGACCGGCGACGCACGCGCTGGCCCCCGCCATCCTCGTCCTCGCGCTCGGCCATGTGTTCTCGAACGCGGTGCGCACCCTGCCCGCGGTCGCGGCGGACGTGCTGCAGCGCGACCTCGGCATCGCCGCGGACGAGCTCGGCGCCATCACGGGCATCTTCCCTCTCGCCTTCGCCGCGACGATGGTCCCGGTCGGCGTGGCGCTCGACCGCTACGGGGTGAAGCCGGTCTCGCTGGTCCTGCTCGCGATCTCCGGCCTGGGCGCGGTGCTGGCGGCGCTCGCGCCGGGGCCGCTCGGCATGTCGCTGGCGCAGGCGGTGCTCGGGATCGGGTGCAGCGGCATGCTGATGTGCCCGATGACCTATGCGGGGAAGATGCTGAGCCCCGCGCGTTTCGGCCTGTGGTCCGGGCTGATCACGACCACCGGCAACACCGGCATGCTGCTCTCGGCGAGCCCCCTCGCCTGGCTGGTGGAGGCGAGCGGCTGGCGCGCCGGCTACTGGTCCGCCGCGGCCTTCGCGGCGCTCGCCGCCCTCCTCGTCGCCCTCATCGTGCGCGAGCCTGCGCCGCCGCGGCGCGATCCGGGCCGCGACTCGGTCTGGGCGGATGCGCGGGAGGTGGTCGCGCTCGGCCTCTCGCGCCGGCTGCGTGCGCCGGTGGTGCTGGCGCTGGCGAGCTTCGCCGTGGTGCTCGGCGTGCGCGGCCTCTGGGGCGGGCCGTGGCTGATGGAGGTGAAGGGAATGTCCCGCATCGCCGCGGGCAACCTGCTGCTCGCCTGCACCGTCGCGATGACCGTCGGGCCGGCCCTCGCCGGCTGGATGGCGCGGCAGGCCCCGGGATCGGTGCGGGCGCTGCTCGCGGGCGGGCACCTCGTCGCGGCGGGGCTGCTCGCGCTGCTGCTCGCGGGCG
>JADGHI010000092.1 GCA_019689515.1 Acetobacteraceae bacterium
AGGCCGGCTCCCTCGCCAGCCGGCGCACCGTGGAGGGGCCGCTGTGGCGGCCCTATGACGGCATCCGCCTCCGCATCGCCGCGGACGGCGCCGCCCTCGCCGAGGTGCCCGGCCTGCCGGCGCCGGTGCCGCTCGCGGACGAGCTGGAGGCCGCCGAGGACGGCCGCTTCCGCCTACTCGGCCGGCGCGCTGACGTGGTGAAGCTCGCGGGCAAGCGGGCCTCGCTGGCGGGGCTCAACCGCATCCTCAGCGAGATCGAGGGGGTGCGCGACGGCGTCTTCGTCGCGCCCGACGACCTCGACCGCAATCCGCGCGCGCGGCTCGCCGCCTTCGTGGTCGCGCCCAACCGCTCGGCGGGCGAGATCATCGCCGCGCTGCGCGAGCGGATCGAGCCGGCCTTCCTGCCGCGCCCGGTGGTGATGGTGGACGCGCTGCCGCGGGACGGGGTGGGCAAGCTCTCGCGTCGTGCCCTCACCGCCATGCTGCGGCCCGCGACGGCCGAGCAGCGGCCCGCCGGATCAGGGCCCGCCGCAATCGGCGCTGCGCCGCGGCCGCGGGGCGAGGCGTGAGCACCGCCCGCGGCGGCGGTGCCCGCACCGAAGCAGCCGCCATGGAGGCGGTCATCTCGGTACCGGCCGACCATCCCGCCTTCCCAGGGCACTTCCCGGGCCGGTCGGTGGTGCCCGGCGTGGTGCTGCTCGACCTGGCGGCGGAAGCCGCGCGGCGCGCCTTCGGCCTCGGCCCGCTGCGGCGGATCGCCCGGGCGAAGTTCGTCTCCCCCGTCGGCCCGGCCCAGGCCGTGGCGCTGCGGCTCTCCCGCCGCGTGGGCGCTCCGCACTCCATCGCCATCGCCAGCGACGCCTTCTCCTGCGAGGCGGAGTTCGCCGCGGCGGAGCCCGCGCCACACCCGGACGGATCGGACCCGCCGGCGTGACCGCCTGGACCCGGCAGAAGGAGCGCGGCAGCCTCGCGGCGCTGCGCCTCATGACGCGCATCGTCTTCACGCTCGGCTGGCATGTCGGCTACGCGCTGCTGCATCCGATCACCGCCTATTTCGTGCTCACCGCGCCGGCGGCGCAGCGCCGGGCCGTGCGCGCCTACCTCGCGCGCGCCCTGGGCCGCGCGCCGGGTGTGCGCGACGTGTTCCGGCTCTACTTCGTCTTCGCCTGCACCATGCTCGACCGCGTCTTCCTCCTCGCCGGCCGCAGCGCGGGCTACGCGGTGGAGGTGGTGGGGCTGGAGCCGCTGGACGCGCGGCTCCGGCAGGGCCAGGGCGTGATCCTGCTCGGCGCCCATCTCGGCAGCTTCGAGGTGCTGCGCGTGCTCGCCGGCGCCAACTGCCCGGCCGAGATCCACCCGATGATGTACGAGGAGAACGCCCGCCAGGCGGACGCGCTGTTCAACGCGCTCGATCCCGCCCGCGCCAGCAGCGTGATCGCGCTCGGCCGCCCCGACACCATGCTGCGCGCGCAGGAGTGCCTGGAGCGCGGCAGCATCATCGGCCTGCTCGGCGACCGCGCGCCGCGCGGGGAGCGGATGCTGCGCGTGCCCTTCCTCGGTGCCGAGGCGCCCTTCCCGGCGGGGCCGCACCTGCTCGCGCATGTGCTTGGCGCGCCGGTGGTGCTGTTCTTCGGCCTCTGGCGCGGGCCGCGGCGCTACGAGCTGCGCTTCGAGCCCTTCGCGGACCGGATCGTGCTCGACCGCGCCAACCGCACGGCGGCGCTGACCGAATGGGCCACGCGCTACGCCGCGCGGCTGGAGGCTCTGTGCCGCGCGCACCCTTACAACTGGTTCAATTTCTACGATTTCTGGGGCGAGTTCGAGGCACCGCCAACGCCACCGCCACCTTCGCCCGCCGTGCCATGCTCCACCGCCGACGCGTCTGCGCCGCCGCCGCGCTGATCCTCGCCACGGCCATCCCTGCCACCGCCCACGCCGGGCAGCGGGAGCCGGTCGAGGCGCTGATGCGCGGCTTCGCCGCGATCCGCGCGAGCCGCGCCACCTTCACCGAGGAGCGGGAGCTGCCGGAGCTCGACCGGCCCCTCCTCTCCAGCGGCACGCTCTCCTGGCAAGCGCCTGACCGCCTGGAGAAGCACACCACCGCGCCCATCGAGGAGGTGCTGCGCATCGAGGGCGACACGCTGACGCTGGAACGGCCGCAGCAGGGCGTGCGGCAGGTGCTGAGCCTCGACCGCTCGCCGGAGATCCGGCCGCTGGTCGAGGCGATCCGCGCCACCCTCGCCGGCGACCTCGCCGCGCTGCGCCGCCACTACGCGGTCGCCTTCTCGGGCGATCCGGCGAGCCGCTGGACCCTCGTGCTGACGCCGCTCTCCGCGCGCGTGCTCGCCGCCGTGCAGCGGGTGACGCTGACGGGGCAGGGAACGGCGATCCTCGGCATCGAGTCGCAATACGGCGGCGGCTTCGCCCGCATGCGCATCGAGCCCGTGGCGGAGCGGTGAGCCGGCTTCTCGCCCAGATGCGCGGCCTGCTGCCGCTGCTCGCCGCGCTCGCGCTGCTCGGCGCGGCGAATGCGGCGCTGCTGCGCGGCGTCGGCGTCACCACCGACATGACCCGCTTCCTGCCGCCGCCGCGCAGCGAGGCGAGCGCCTTCCTGCTGCGCGAGCTGCGCAGCGGCGCGGCCACCACGCTGCTGCTCGTCGGCATCGAGGGCGCGCCGGCGCCGGAACTGGCGCGGCTCTCTCGCGCGCTCGGCGAGGCGCTCCGCGCCTCCGGCCGCTTCGCCTTCGTCGGCAACGGCACGGAGGAGATCCTGGAGGCCGAGCGCGACCTCCTCTTCCGCTACCGCTACCTGCTCTCCCCCGCGGTCACGCCGGCACTGTTCGAGACGCCGGGCCTGCGCGCGAAGCTCGAGGCGCTGCTCGACGGGCTGCGCGGCTCCGCCTCGCCGCTGCTCGCGCGCATCGGCTTCGCCGATCCGGTGGGCGCCTTCGTCGAATTGCTGCGCGCCTGGACCTCCGGCAGTGCCGTCGCGCTGCGCGACGGCGTGTGGTTCGCCGATCCGCCATCACCTGAGACCGGCGAACGCGCGCTGCTGATCGCCCGCACCGCCGCCGCGGGGCTGGACACGGAGGCGCAGCGCGAAGCGGTGGCGCTGCTGCGCGACGCCTTCGCCGCGGCTGGACCGCCACCGGGCGCGCGTCTCCTGGTGAGCGGCCCCGGCGTCTTCGCGGCCGAGGCCGCGGCGACGATCCGCGCCGACCTCAACATGATCGCGCTCCTCTCCTCGGCGCTGATCGCGGCCTTCCTGCTCTGGCGCTTCCGCTCGCTGCTGATGCTGCTGGTGACGGCAGTGCCGCTCTCGGCCGGAGTGCTCGTGGGCGCGGCGGTCGTCGCGGTCGCCTTCGGCACGGTGGACGGCGCGGCGCTCGGCTTCGGCATGACCATGCTGGGCGTGACCGACGACTACCCGATCCTGCTGGTGACGCAGCGCCGGCCCGGCGAGGCGCTCGCGGCGACAGGACGGCGCATCTGGCCGACCCTGCGCCTGGCCTCGCTCGCCGCGGCGGCGGGGCTGACGGCGATGATCCTCTCCGACGTGTCGGGCCTGGCGCAGCTCGGCCTCTTCGCCGCGGTGGGGCTGCCGACGAGCGCGCTGGTCACACGCTTCGTGCTGCCGCGCCTCGTTCCGCCCGCGGCGGGCATCGCGGTGCGCCCGCTGCCGGCGCCGCTGACGCGGGCGCTGCTGGCGCTGCCGCGCCGGCGCGGCGTCGCCTGGGCGCTGCTCGCCACGGCGGCGCTGTATCTGATCGCGATCGGCGGCCCGCCGCAGGAGCAGGACATCGCCGCGCTCAGCCCCGTGCCGGCGGCGCAGCGCGCGCTCGACGGCGAGCTGCGCCGCCAGCTCGGCGCACCGGATGTGCGGATGCTGATCGCGCTCACCGCGCCCACGCCGGAGGACGCGCTGCAGGGCGCGGAGCGCATCGGTGCGGCGCTCGGACCGCTGGTCGAGCGCGGCGCGCTCGGCGGCTTCGACCTGCCGAGCCGCTACCTGCCGAGCGAGCGCGCGCAGCGCGACCGCCAGGCCGCCCTGCCCGACGCCGCCACGCTGCGCGCGCGGCTCGCCGAGGCCGCGGCGGGCCTGCCCTTCCGCTCCACCGCCTTCGACCGCTTCCTCGCCGATGTCGAAGCCAGCCGGACCCTTCCGCCCCTGACGCGCGCCGATCTCGCCAACATCGGCGAGGGATCGCTGCTCGCTGCCCGGCTCGGCCCGCTGCTCGCCCCGCTGCCGGATGGCCGGGGCTGGCAGGCGCTGGTCGTGCCGAGCGATGTGCGCGACGCGGATGCACTGCGCGCGTCACTCGCCGCGCTGCGTCTGCCCGGCCTGCTCGTCGTCGAGGTGAAGGCGGAGACTCAGGCCCTGGTGGACGCCGCGACCCGGCAAGCGCTGCTCTGGTGCGGCGTCGGCGCGGCGCTCGTGCTTGCGCTGCTGGCCTCCGGCCTGGGCGGCCTCGGCCCGGCGCTGCGCACCGCGACGCCGCTCGCCGGCGGCGTGCTGCTGACCCTTGCCGCGCTCGCGCTGCTCGGGGAACGGTTCACCCTGTTTCACTTGGTCTCCCTGCTCTTGCTGGCCGGCGTAGGCATGGACTATGCCTTGTTCATCGCCCGTTCCGCTGACGAGCCTGTGGAGGAGCGGGCGCGGGCGCTGGGATCGGTCGTCCATTGCACCCTCACTACCTTGCTGACCTTCGGCTTGCTGGCCTTCTGCGCGACTCCGGTGCTGCATGCGATCGGGCTGACGGTGGCGATCGGCATCGCCTGCGCCGCGACGCTCGCCGCTACCCTGGTCCCGCCGGTACGCGCCCCGTCCTGACCGCCGCATGCGCCACGTACCGCTGAGCATCACCGCCCACACCGCCGTCAGCGCCATGGGCATCGGCCTCGACGCCACGCGCACGGCGCTGCGCGAGCGCCGCGGCGGCCTCGCCCCCTGCACCCTGCCGGGCACGCCGGAGGGCATCTGGGTCGGCCGCGTGCCCGGGCTGGAGGAGGTGGCGCTGCCCGAACCGGCGCTGGCGCGCTTCGCCTGCCGCAACAACCGCCTCGCTGAACTGGCCCTGCGCACCGACGGCTTCGCCGAGGCGGTCGCGGAGGCGCGCGAACGCCACGGCGCCGAGCGCATCGCCGTCGTCCTCGGCACCTCGACCGCCGGCATCGAGGAGACCGAGCAGGCCTACCGCCGCCGCGACGCTGAGGGCCGCCTGCCCGCCGACTTCGACTTCGAGCACACCCACGACCTCTACGCGCTGCCGCGCTACGTCCGCGCACGGCTCGGGCTGCGCGGGCCGGCGATGGTGATCTCCACCGCCTGCACCTCCGGCGCGCGCGCCTGGCTCGATGCGGCGGCGCTGATCGCGGCGGGAGTGGCGGACGCCGCCGTGGTCGGCGGCGTGGATACGCTCTGCCGCATGACGCTGCACGGCTTCGCCTCGCTCGAACTGCTCGCGCGCGGCGGCCCGACGCGGCCCTGCGCCGCGGACCGCGACGGCATCTCGATCGGCGAGGCGGCGGCCTTCGCGCTGCTGGAGCGCACGCACGAAGGGACCGCGCGGGACGGCCTCGCCCTGCTCGGTGCCGGCGCCTCGGCCGACGGGCACCACATGTCCACGCCACACCCCGAAGGACTTGGCGCGATGGCGGCGATGCGCGCGGCGCTCGACGCCGCGGGCCTCGCGCCGCGCGACATCGGCTACGTCAACCTGCACGGCACCGGCACGCGCACCAACGACGCGATGGAGGACCGCGCCGTGACGGCGGTGTTCGGGCCGCGCGGCGTGCCCTGCTCCTCCACCAAGGGCTGGTCCGGCCACGCGCTTGGCGCCTCCGGCGCGCTGGAGGCGACGATCGCCGCGCTCTGCGTCGAGGACGGGCTGATTCCCGGCTGCCTTGGCATCGAGGAGGCCGATCCGGGCTTCGAGAGCGACATCCTCACCGAGAACCGCGAGGCTCCCGGCCTGACCCGCGTGCTCTCCAACTCCTTCGGCTTCGGCGGCAGCAACTGCGCCCTCGTGATCGGGCGGCTTCCGGCGTGAGGGTCGAGGTCGTCGGCGTCGGGGTCCTGGGACCCGGCCTGCCCGGCTGGGCGGCGAGCGCGCCCGTCCTCGCCGGCGCCGCGCCCTACGCGCCGGAAGAGTCCCTTGCCCTGCCGCCGCCCGCGGGGTTGTCGCCGACCGAGCGGCGGCGCACCTCGCCCGCGGTCCGCCTGGCGCTCGCCGCCGCTTCGGAGGCCACGGCCGCGAGCGGCCTCCCCCCCGCTTCCCTGGAGACCGTCTTCGCCTCTTCCAACGGCGACGGACAGGTGGTGGGCGCGATCCTCGAGGCGCTGAGCGAGCCGGACGGAGTGATCTCGCCGACGCAGTTCCACAACTCGGTGCACAACGCAGCAGCCGGGTACTGGAGCATCGCGACCGGCTCGACCAGCCCCTCGGTTTCGGTCGGCGGGCACGACCAGGTCTTCGCGGCAGGCCTGCTGCACGCCGCCATGCGCGTCTCCGCCACCGGCGCGGCCGTGCTGTTCTGCGCCTACGACGCGCCGCTGAACGAGCCGCTGGCGCAGTGCCGCCCGACCACGGCGCCCTTTGCCGCAGGGCTGGTGCTCGCGCCGCCCGCGCGGGACGAGCGGCGCCTCGATCCGGCCGCCATCGCCCGGCTTGAGATACGCTACCGGCCGGAGCCCGCACCGCCACCGGCGCCGGCCGAGACCGCGCTCGACGCCCTGGCCGCGGGCAACCCGACGGCGCGCGGCGCCGTGCCCCTGCTGCGCGCCCTGTCACGGCGAGAGGCGGCGCGGCTCGTGCTGCCGATGCTGGAGGACGGCTGCATCGAGATCGCGGTCGCACCATGCTGAGTGAAGGAACGGTGCCTCGCCAGGCGCCGCCGGACACCCTCGCCGCGCCGCCCCTGCTCGACCGCGCGGCGGTGCAGCGTCTGGTGCCGCATCAGGGCGCGATGTGCCTGCTCGACGCGATCGCAGCCTGGGACGCGACGCGCATCGTCGCGCTGGCGCTCTCGCACCGCGATCCGCACAACCCGCTGCGGCGCGAGGGCGACGGCGCGCTGCCCGCCATCTGCGGCGTCGAGTACGCGCTGCAGGCCATGGCGGCGCATGGCGCGCTGCGCGCGGCGGGGCGGCCCCAGCCGGCAGGCTATCTCTCCAGCCTGCGCGGCGTGGAGATCGGCGCCGAGCGGCTCGATGACCTGCCCGGCCCGCTGCTCGTCACCGCCGAGGCCCTTGCCACGGAGGCGCGCGGCTTCATCTACCGTTTCGCGGTCGAGGGCGGGGGGCGGCGCCTGCTCGCCGGTCAGGCCGCGATCATCCTGCCGGAGGAATAGCGAGGAACGATGCGGCGTGCGCTGGTCACCGGGGGCGGCAGCCCGATCGGCGCGGCGATCGCGCGCGCCCTCGCCGCGGATGGCGCGCATGTGCTGGTGCACGGCCATGCGAACCCGGCGCGCGCCGAGGCGGTCGCGGCGGAGATCCGCGCCGGGGGCCACGGCAGCGCCGAGGCGGTGACGTTCGACCTGACCGACGCGGCCGCGACCGCCGCCGCGGTCGAGCGGCTGCTCGAGGACGGGCCGATCCAGATCCTGGTGCACAACGCCGGCACGCATGACGACGCGCCGATGGCCGGCATGAGCCAGGCGCAGTGGCACGGCGTGATCGGCGTCTCGCTCGACGGCTTCTTCCACGTCGCGCGCCCCCTGCTGCTGCCCATGATCGGCACGCGCTGGGGGCGGATCGTGGCGATGTCCTCGCTTTCCGCCATCATGGGCAACCGCGGGCAGGTGAACTACGCCGCGGCGAAGGCCGGGCTGATCGGCGCCGTGCGCGCCCTCTCGCTGGAATGCGCGCCGCGCGGCGTGACGGTCAACGCGGTCGCGCCCGGGATCATCGAGAGCCCCGCGGTGGAGGCGGCCGGGCTGACGCGGGAGAGGATCGCGAAGATGGTGCCCGCGCGCCGCGCCGGACGACCGGAGGAGGTGGCGGATCTGGTCGCCTTCCTCTGCTCCGACCGCGCCGGCTACATCACGGGCCAGTGCATCTCGATCAATGGCGGCCTGGCGTGATGCCGGGCCTGGCGGCCGTTCGGCCGGCCGTTCCTTGCCCCGATGCGAGGCGGGCGGTAACGCCCAGGGCGTGATCCCCTCCCGCCTCCTCCGCCGGGTCGCCGCGCTGCCGCCACGGCGCGCGCTGTTGCTCGCCTTCGCGCTTGGCCTGCTCGCGGCGCTCGCCCTGCCGCCGGTGCATGCGGTGCCGGTGCTGCTGGTCTCGATCCCCGGCCTGCTCGCGCTCATCGGCGCCGCGCCGAGCGCCCGGCGCGCCGGGCTGATCGGCCTCGTCTGGGGCTGGGGGCACTTCGCCGGCGGGCTCTACTGGATCACCCACGCCATCCTCACCGAGGTCGAGCGCTTCTGGTGGCTGGTGCCGATCGCGGTGCCGGCGATCTCGCTCCCGCTCGGCCTGTTCGTCGCCCTGCCGGCGGCGCTCGCCTGGCGCGCGGCGCCGGGCTGGCCGCGGCTGCTCGTCTTCGCCGGCGCCTTCATCCTCGCCGAGATGCTGCGCGGCGTACTGCTCACCGGCTTTCCCTGGAACCTGATCGGCACGGTCTGGGCCTTCGACGCGGCGCCGATCCAGGGCGCGGCCTGGGTCGGGGTGCACGGCCTCGGCCTCGCGACGCTGGTGCTCGCCGGGCTGCCGGCGGCCGGCGGCGGGTGGCGCAGCCTGGCGGGCGGGACGGCGGCGGCGGTCGCGCTGTTCGGCCTGCTCGGCGTGGCCCGGATCGCCATGGTCGAGCCCGGCGCGGACCTTCCCTGGCGGGTCGTGCTCGTCCAGGGAAACGTCGCGCAGGACCTGAAATGGCGCCCGGAGACGCGGCTGCCGATCTTCCGGCGCTACCTCGACCTGACGGCCTCCGCGATCGCGCGGGTCCTGCCGGAACTCGCCCCCGACGAGCGCATCGTGGTGATCTGGCCGGAGACGGCGAGTCCCTTCCGCCTCGCCGAGGACGCCGAGGCGCGGCGCCTGATCGCCGAGCGGCTGCCGCCGGGCGCCGTGCTGCTCGCCGGCACCCTGCGGGTGGAGTGGGGGCCGGACGGCAGGCCGCTCCGCGTCTTCAACAGCCTGGTGGCCGTGGACGACGAGGGGCGGATCACCGGCAGCTACGACAAGGCGCACCTGGTGCCCTTCGGCGAGTACATGCCGCTGCGCGGCCTGCTGCCGGTGCGGGTGGTGCCGATGGCGATCGACATCAGTGCCGGGCCGGGCCTCGTCGCCATCGCGCCCTCTGGCCTGCCGACCCTTGGCGCCCTCATCTGCTACGAGGTGATCTTCCCCGGCGCGGTGACGCCGGAGCCGCGCCCGGACTGGCTGGTGAATGTCACCAACGACGCCTGGTTCGGCCACTCGGCCGGGCCGTACCAGCACCTCGCGGCGGCGCGGATGCGCGCGGTGGAGGAGGGCCTGCCGCTGGCGCGGGCGGCGCAGACCGGGATCTCGGCGGTGTTCGACCCGCTCGGCCGGGTGCGGGCGCGGCTTGGCCTCGGGGAAACGGGTGCAATCACGGCGCAATTGCCCGCATCGCGTGTGCCCACCCTCTTCGCCCGTCTGGGGCTGACGGTGCCTGCCGGGCTTGCATTCACAAGCCTGTTCCTGGGGTGGTGGCTTGGCCGCAGCCGCCGGAGGATTGAATCTTGAATATTTCTCCGCCACGGTTTCGCCACCACGGGCTGTCTAGAACGCCGAGACTTCTCAAAAGAGTTGACAGTCTCATGACGCGGCGTTACTTCAACCCTGGCTTGCAGACATGCGACCGCAACGCCGGCGTGCGTAACCAGACGTCGAGACTCGCGAGATTCGGCGGCAGGATCTGAACCCGGCGGGGCGAATCGCCAGAATGGCGGAGGCGGAGGGTGCTCATGGAGGACGTGGCAGAGCGCAACGCGGCGACAGAACGCGAGCACCGCCCGAGTCCGATCGATGTGCATGTGGGCAGCCGGGTCCGGCTGCGGCGCACCCTCCTCGGCATGAGCCAGGAGAAGCTCGGCGAGGCCCTGGGCCTCACCTTCCAGCAGATCCAGAAGTACGAGCGCGGGGTGAACCGCATCGGCGCGAGCCGGCTGTTCGACCTCGCCCGCGTGCTCGACGTGCCGGTGAGCTTCTTCTTCGACGACATGCCCGACGCGATGGGCGGCAACCCGGCCCTGGGCGGCCGGCGCAGCGGCGGCTTTGGCGGCATGGCCGAAGCGCAGGAAGGCTTCGACGACGACACGCTGCACCGGCGCGAGACGCTGGAACTGGTGCGCGCCTACTACCGCATCACCGATCCCGCGGTGCGCAAGCGCGTCTTCGACCTGATCAAGAGCCTCGCGCCGGTCGAGTAACGGTTAGGCCAGCGGCGGCGCGTGGGCGTCACCGCCCGCCGGACGCCGTCGCCGCCCCCTTCTCCGCCTGCCAGCGGTCGAGCGTGGTGCGCGCGCCGTTGCGGCGCGGGTCCATCGCCGCATCGTGCCCCGCCTTCTTCACCGTCAGCTCCGCCACATAGCCGTTCGGGTCGCGGAAATAGATCGAGCGCATCGCGCCGTGGTCGCTCGGCCCGCGCACCTCGATCCCGAGCGCGCGGCCGCGCTCCAGCATGCGCTGCAGCTCCTCCTCGCTCTCGATCTCCATCGCGACGTGGAGGTCGAAATCATGCTGGTCCTTGAAGTCGAAGTC
>JADGHI010000093.1 GCA_019689515.1 Acetobacteraceae bacterium
GGCCGCGGCATCGTCCTGCTGCGCGGCCTGCCGGTGGAGCGCTACGACGGCGACGACCTCCTCCTGCTCTGGCGCGGCATCGGCGCCTGGCTCGGCGAGGCGGTGTCGCAGAACGCCAAGGGCGAGATGGTGAGCTTCGTCACCGAGGGCGGCGCGGTGACCAAGAACGCGCGCGGGCGGCTGATCCCGCTGATCCCCGAGGGCGGCGTCGTCCCCTACCACGCCGACCCCAACCAGCGCGGCTACCGCACGCGGTCCGAGCTGCGGCCGCACAACGATTCCGCCGACCTGGTCGGCCTGCTCTGCGTGCATCCGGCGAAGTCCGGCGGGCTCTCGACCGTCGTCTCCTCCATGGCGATCTTCAACGAGATCGTGGAGAAGTATCCTCAGTACCTGGAGCCGCTGTTCACCGGCTACCACTACGACGTGCGCGGCGAGGGGGCGACGGGCTCGACCAGCGAAGTCACACGCCACAAGGTGCCGGTCTATAGCTGGTTCGCCGGTCGCCTCTCCTGCCGCTTCAACGTGCGCACCATCGAGACCGCGCAGATCAAGATGGGCAAGCCGCTTAGCGAGCTGGAGCTGGAGGCGGTGCGCTGCGTCGAGCGGCTGGCCATGAGCCCGGAATTGCGCTTCGACCTGACGCTTCAGCAGGGCGACATGCAGATCCTCAACAACCTCGTCACGCTGCATGCGCGCACCGACTACGAGGACTGGCCGGAGCCGGAGCGCAAGCGGATGCTGCTGCGCCTTTGGCTCAACCTGCGCGACGGTCCACCCCTCGCGCCGGAGTTCGCCGACCGCTACAACGTCGGCCCGCGCAGCGGCATCCGTCCGCAGGTTCCGATCTGAGCGGTTGGCGGGCGGACAACGCGCGGAGGCGCGCAGCGCCTCGACAGTTGCTGCAACGGCAAGCGGGACCGCCCGGTAGCTGATCGCCGGCGTGCATCCTGGAAGTGAGAGGGACAGATGGCAGGCCGGCTCGAAGGCAAGGTGGCGCTGATCACGGGTGGCGGCGCGGGCGGAATCGGCGGCGCGGCGGCGGTGCTGTTCGCGCGCGAGGGCGCGAAGGTGGTGATCGCGGAGCTCAAGCGCGACACCGGCGAGGCGAGCGAGGCCGCGGTGCGCGCGGCCGGCGGCGAGGCACTGTTCGTGCCGACCGACGTCACGAGCGAGGACAGCGTGCGCGAGGCGGTGCGCCAGGGCGTCGCGCGGTTCGGGGCGCTGCACGTGCTGTTCAACAGCGCGGGCGGCTCCATCCCGGCGGACAGCCTCGTCACCGACGTGGACCTTGCCGCGGTGTGGAACCACACCATGAACCTGGACCTGCTCGGCACCATCCATGCCTGCCGGCACGCGATCCCAGAGATCATCAAGGCGGGCGGCGGGTCGGTGGTGAACATGTCCTCCGGCGCGGCTCTGCGCGGGGCCAGCCCGTCGCACATATACACCGCTGCGAAGGGCGCGATCCTGTCGCTGACGCGTGCGATGGCCGGCGCCTATGCGCATCAGCGGGTGCGGGTGAACGCCATCTGCGCCGGGCGCATCCACAGCCAGCGCATCCTCTCGACCTTCGGCACCCCGGAGAATCCCGGGCCGGTGTTCGACCGCCAGGACCCTGCCGGCCGGGTGAAGGAATACCCGTTCTGGGTCGGCCAGCCGGAAGACATCGCCAACATCGCCCTGTTCCTGGCCTCGGAGGAATCCCGGATGATCACAGGCGCCGCCATCCCGGCCGAAGGCGGCCGGTCGGCCTACTGAGATGCGCCTCGCAGGAAAGGCCGCCGCGGTCACCGGCGGCGCGCAGGGCATCGGTCTCGCGACGGCGGAGCGGTTCCTCACGGAAGGCGCACGCGGCGTGGCGCTGTTCGACATCGACGCGGGCGCGCTGGCCGAGGCGGCGCGGCGGCTACCGGCGGAGCGCGTCCTCACGCGCGTCCTCGACGTCTCGCAGCCGGAGGCGGTGACGGACGCCTTCGCCGCCGCCGAGGCCGCCTTCGGCGGGCTGGACATCCTGGTCAACAGCGCCGGCGTGTCCTTCCGCTCCGCCTTCCTCGACATGCCGGCGGAGAAATGGGCGCGGGTGATCGCGATCAACCTGACCGGCACCTTCCTCTGCGGCCAGGCGGCGGCGCGGATCATGGTGCGCGGCGGCAAGGGCGGGCGGATCATCAACATCGCCTCCACCTCCGGCCTGCGCGGCAGCACCGGGCGCACGGCCTACGGGGCCTCCAAGGGCGGCGTGGTGAACCTGACGCGGGCGATGGCGGTCGAGCTCGGCGAGCACGGCATCACCATCAACGCCATCGCGCCGGGGCCGGTGCAGACCGGGATGGCGAACCACGACCCGGTGCAGCGTCAGGCCTTCTTCGACCGCATGGCAATCCGCCGCGTCGGCACGCCGGAGGAGGTCGCCGCGGCGGCAGCCTTCCTTGCCTCCGACGAGGCGGGCTTCATCACCGCCGAGATCCTGAGCGTGGACGGCGGCTTCAACGGGGCAGGGATGATCATGGACATGGCGCAGATGGCACCTTCGGCGAGGCCGCTGCCGTGACGCGCGTCGCACCCTCGCGCCGCGCCCTCCTGTCGGCGCTGGCGTCCTCGGCGGCGCTGGCGCTGCCCGCCGTCGCGCAGCAGCGATCGTCGGAGGCGGCCTCCTGGCCGTCGCGCCCGGTCCGCCTGGTGGTTCCCTTCCCGGCGGGCGGCGGCACCGACATCCACGCGCGGATCGTCGCGCGCAAGCTCTCGGAGAAATTCGGCCAGCCCTTCGTCGTGGACAACAGGTCCGGCGCCAACGGCCGCATCGGCTACGACCAGGTCGCGAAGGCGGCGCCGGACGGCCACACGCTGGTGATGGGCACCGGCGGCCTGACCATCCTGCCGAGCCTCTATTCGGACCTCACCTTCGACCCGATGGCGGACCTGCTGCCGATCTCGACGGTGGTGCGCATCCAGAACGTGATGATCCTGCACCCCTCGATCCCGGCGACCACGCTTGCCGAGTTCATCGCCCATGCCCGCGCGCATCCGGGGCGGATCGACTACGCCACGACGGGGCCCGGCAATCCGCCGCATCTCGCCTCCGCCCTGCTGATCTCGATGACCGGGATCGAGATGAACCACGTGCCCTTCGTCGGCGACACCCCGGCGCTGACCAACCTGATCGGCGGGCATGTGCAGATGTTCATCTCGCCGATGGCGGGCGCGATGCCGCACATCCGCGACGGCCGGGTCCGCCCGATCGCCGTCTCCGCCCGCCGCCGCGCCGTGGCGCTGCCGGAGATCCCGACCTTCGAGGAGGCTGGCCTGCCGGGCTACGACGTCGCCTCCTGGTTCGGCGTGCTCGGCCCCGCGCGCCTGCCGCGGGCGATCGCGGAGCGGCTAAACGCCGCGCTGGTCGAGATCGTCGCCATGCCCGACGTGCGCGCCGACTTCATCGCCGCCGGCTCCGACCCCGCGAGCTGCACGATCGAGGAGTTCCAGGCGCTGATGCGCGAGAATTTCACGAATTTCGCGCGCATCATCGAGACCTCGGGCGCGCGGCGGCAGGACTGACCCGGCGATGCGCTACGGCAAGGGCGAGGCGCGGGAATGGGCGCGCGCGACGCTGCGCGGCTACATGACAATTCTGTACACGCCCTTCGCGCCGGACGGCACGATCGACGAGGCAGGGCTGCGCCACAACGTGGACCGCACCCTCGCCCTGCCGGGGGTGGGCGGCCTCTCGGTCAACTCGCTGCACCAGGAATTCTTCACCCTGACCGACGCCGAGCGGCGGCGCCTGGTGGAAGTCGTGCTCGACCAGGTCGCCGGGCGGGCGCCGGTGGTGGTCGGCTGCTCCGACCCCTCGCCGGTGAGGGTGGTCGAGTTCGCCCGCCAGGCCACGGCGATGGGGGCCGACCTGGTGATGGTCTGGCCGCCCTATTACGGCCCTCGCAACCCGGCCGGCGTGCGCGCCTTCTACGAGTACGTCGCCGAGCGGATCGAGATCGGCTTCCTCGCCTACAGCACCACGCTCGCCGAGCTCGGGTACTACCTCACGCCGGATCAGGTCGCGGCGCTGCTGCCGCTGCGCAACCTCTGCGGCGTGCAGGACTCGACGCTGAACTTTGCCAGCTACGCGGCGATGATGGAGCGCGTCGGGGCCGAGATCGCGGTCTCCACCTCGCTTGAGGAGTACTTCCTGTTCGGCCGGCTCGCCTTCCCGGAGCGCGCGCCGGACTTCCTGATCGGCTCCTCGCGCCCGGTGCTCTGCCAGGATGCGGCGCATCCGCATTGTGGCCGGTTCATCGCCGCGGCGCTCGCCGGCGATTACGTGGAGGCGGCCCGGCATGTCCGCGTGATCGCCGGCATCGCCGAGAAGATCCAGAGTCGCTTCTTCGCCCGCGGCTTCCACCATGTGGGGCTGTTCAAGGCGATCGCGGGGCTGCTCGGGATGCAGACCGGCGCCGGCGCGCGGCCGCCGATCGTGCCGCCCGACCCGGCGGAATTGCGCGAGTGCGCCGCCGTGCTGGTCGAGGCTGGCCTGCTCGACCGGATGCCGGAGACCTAGGCGGCGCGCGGCCGGCGGCCCGGCCTTCGACGCGGCGACCTCGCGCCGGCCCGTATGCGCCACGAGGCCGCCGCGGTGCTCACGGCCGACGCCTGGGTGCGCCGGGTCGCCGGTGAGGTCGGCGTCTCCCGGAGCGTGGCATCGCGAGCGGCCGGTCAGACCCGCCCGGCGCCCCTCGGCCGGTGGCCCCTCGCGGAGCGGGGCGGCTGCGGCGAAACGCTTGCCGGTGTCGCCTAACGGCGCTTCCCTCTGGCAGGAGAGGAAACGGCCAGGAGGCTCGCGCCGCGATGACTCCGATCCCGGGCATGATGATGGATCGGCCGCTGCTGGTGTCCGCGCTCATCGAGCACGCGGAGCGGTTCCACGGATCGGTGCCGGTCGTCGCGCGCGATCACGACGGCGCCCTGTTCCGCTACACCTACGCCGAGGCCGCCCGCCGCGCGAAGCGGCTCGCCAAGGCACTGCTGCGCCTCGGCGTGCGGCCCGGCGAGCGGGTGGCGACCATGGCCTGGAACGGCCATCGCCATTTCGAGCTCTACTACGGCATCTCCGGCATCGGCGCGGTGATGCACACGATCAATCCGCGGCTGTTCGAGGACCAGATCGCCTACATCGCGAACCATGCGCAGGACAGGCTGCTGTTCGTGGACCTCTTGCTGCTGCCGCTCGCCGAGGCGCTGCGCGAGCGGCTGACGACCATCCACACCTACGTCGCCCTGGCGCCGCGCGCGGCCCTGCCGGCCCGCACGACGCTTCCCGGTCTGCTCAGCTACGAGGAACTGCTGGAGGCGGAGGACGACGACTTCGCCTGGCCGCAATTCGACGAGCGCAGCGCCTGCGCGCTCTGCTACACCTCGGGCACGACCGGCCGGCCGCGCGGCGCGCTCTACAGCCACCGCTCGACGGTCCTGCACACGATGAACTGCTGCGCCGTGGACGGCCACGGTGTCTCCGGCGAGGACTGCGTCCTGCCGGCGGTGCAGATGTACCACGGCAATGCCTGGGGCATTCCCTATTCGGCGACGGCGGCGGGCGCCAAGCTGGTCCTCGCCGGGCGGCAGCTCGACGGGGAGACGCTGTTCCGGCTGCTCGAGGAGGAGCGGGTGACCTTCTCGCTCGGCGTGCCGACGGTCTGGCTGGATCTGCTGGCCTACACCGCGCCGCGCGGCCTGCGGCTGACGACGCTGCGGCGGGTGGTGAGCGGCGGGTCGGCCGTGCCGCAATCGCTCGTCGAGGCCTTCCGGCGCGAGCACGGCGTGCGGATGATCCAGGCCTGGGGCATGACGGAGATGAATCCCCTCGGCGCGACCGCCGCGCTGCGCCACAAGCACCTCGGCGCGCCGGAGGCGGAGCGCGACGCGGTCAACCAGGCCCAGGGCCGCCCGCCCTTCCTGGTGGACATGCGGATCGTGGGGCCGGAGGGCGAGATCCTGCCACATGACGGCCGCGCCGTCGGCGAGCTGCATGTGCGCGGCCCCTGGGTGATCAGCGGCTATTTCGACGATCCGGCGGCGACCGCGGCGGCGATCACCGCGGACGGGTGGCTCGCCACCGGCGATGTCTGCTCGATCGACCCGGACGGCTACCTCCGCATCGTGGACCGCGCCAAGGACATGATCAAATCGGGCGGCGAGTGGATCAGCTCCATCGCGCTTGAGAACGCCGCTGCCGCCCATCCGGACGTCGCCGAAGCGGCCGCCGTCGCCGTGCCGCACCCGAGATGGGGCGAGCGCCCGATCCTGCTCGTCGTCGCGCGCGACGGGCGTGCGGTGGATGTGGCGTCGCTGCGGGAATTCCTGGGCGAGCGGGTCGCGCGCTGGTGGCTGCCCGACAAGGTCCTCGTCGTGAGCGAACTGCCTCGCACGGCGACGGGAAAGGTGAGCAAGGCGACGCTTCGCGATCGCTACCGCGACCATCGCTTGCCGGGCCGTTAGGCTGCGATCGCCCCGGCTGGCAACACCCAGGGCGTGAATCGCTGCCTCAGAACAGGCCGGCACCTTGTCGGCTTGACCGTGGTCACGCCGACAGGGGGCTAAGGCGCCGGGCTGCCCTGCCGCAGGCGCATTCCCTGCGCCGCGACCTCGATGGCGGCGGCTCTGCGCGCGGCGGTCACCCTCGGGTGCGGCCGCGATGTTCACCGGCAGGTCGGCCGCTCCGCGCCGCCACGCCGCGCATCAGCGCAAACTGAACGCCGCGTGCCGAACGCCCGCCACACGAGGTGCCCCACCGGCCTGCGCGGCCCGGATCATCCGCGCACGCTGGTCACGCCACCCCGCCGCGCCCGTCTCCGGCCATCAGTTCCGCCAGTGTCATGGATGGGCCGCGGCTGATCAGCCGGTTGATCTGGCCCTGGGCGAAGCCGACCAGCATCGGCCGCCGCGCGCCCGGCAGCAGCGCGATGTCGTAGAGCTCGCGCACCACCCCGCCGAGCCGCAGCCAGTGCAGCACGCGGCCTGCCGCAAGGTCCACCAGCACCACGGCGCATTGCGGCTCCGTCCCCTCGGCGCGCAGCCGGTCGTCGAGGGGCAGCCCGCTGAACGCCTGGTTTTGCCGCGGCAGCGACAGGCCGACCAGCGCGAAGCCCCGGTGCAGCGCGAGGCCGCGCGCGAAGCCCGGCAGGAAGGCGAGGGGGTGGAACCGCGCCTCCGCGGGCTCGACCAGCCCAAGCTCCCCCGTGCCGGCGTTCAGCACGTAGAGACGGCCCTCGTGCAGCCGGGGCGAGTGCGGCATCGTCAGCCCGCGACAGATCACCGCGTTCGCGGCGATGTCCAGCACGACGCCGTTGCCCACGCGCCGCTCGCCGCGCCAGCCGCCGGCGACGTCGCTCTCGGCCGCGGCGGTCGCGTAGCGGGGTCGCCCCGCCTCGTCGAGCGCGAGGCCGTTCAGGTGGCATCGGTCCTCCGGCGTGAGGGCCGAGACGAAGGGCGGATGCCAGACCGGGCGGAAGCCGCTCGCCTCGTCCACGGCGGCGAGGCAGGAGAAGCGCGTGTTGATGAAGATCGGGCGCCCGGTGGGGGCCACCCCGACGTCGTGGGCGAAGACGTCGCCCGTGTACCAGGCCGCCCGGGGCACATAGACGGCGTCGTGGCCCTCGAAGGCGTGGCCGCGCGGGACGACGTTGGTGAAGCGGTAGATCGCGTTGCGCCCCGCGAGCACGAGCCCGTTCGGGCCGGCGGGGGCCACGCCGAGGCAGCGGTCGAAGGTCCGCTCCGCGACGTTCAGCCGCCCCGCATCCTCGGCCCCGACGAGGAAGACCTTGCCGATCTGGTAGGTGGTGACGGCGAGCGTGACGTCATGCTCGACCAGCCAGGCGGCGAAGCCCGGCGATGCCTCGATCGAATAGGGCGGCGCGCTGTCGCCATCGGCCTGGATGCGAAGGCCGGGAGCGGCGGGGGCGGCGGTGGTCTGGTTCACGCGGGGCTCCCTGTCGGCCTTCGGGCTCGGCGTAAAGAGGTTCCGATGTGAGCCATTCCCGATGCGGCGGGGTGAGTCCAGAGGGCTTCTGACCGGTTGCCCGCCCATGCCCGGCACTCGCCCGCCGGCGCCGCCGCGATGGCATGGCGACCCGTGGGAGCGGTGTTCATCCGGGCGGGCGGTTTCTGACGTGCCCTCCGGCACCGTCGCGTTGGACATCGCCCGCCGCACCGCACACGCCCCTGTCAGCGCTCCGGCTGCCGGGCCGGCGCGATCGGCCGCGTCGGGACGCGCCCGGCGTTCCGCTGCGTTGCGGGTGTCGCTTTTTTTGGAACGTCCGCGCACCTTGCCAAATACCTAACGTGGAACGATGGTGCGCAGAGGGCGGGGGGATCCGGATGGTTCGTAGCGAGTGGCGACGCAGGGAGCTCGCAGGCGCATTCGCTGCGGAACCGAGGCCATCCTGTCGGACCACGAGCGGTACCCCTGATCGGCAACCGCACCCTCGCTTCGTTCCCATCCAGCTGATCCGGTTGGGCGGCCTGCCCCCGGCGGCATCCATCCGGTGGTCATTGGTCGCCGCGGCCCTCGCCTCGGCTGTCGCGTCCACCCAGGCGCGCGCGCAGCCGGCGCCGGTGCCGCCGCTGCCGCGCCCGCCGCCGTCGCAGGAAGGAATCATCGAGCGCCTGGCGCCGGTCCAGCCCCCGCAGCTCGCGCCGCCGCTGCAGCCGCCCCCGGAGCAGCGCGCGACCGGCCCCGGCGAGGCCCGCACGGTCCATGTCGCGCGCGTCGTGCTGCGCGGCAACCAGGCCGTGCCGGACGCCGCGCTGCGGCCGATCCTCGCCCCGATCGAGGGCCAGACCGTCACCCTCGGCCGCATCGAGGAGGCGCGGCTGGAGGTCCTCCGCGCCTACCGCGTGGCAGGCTACCCCTACACCGCTGTCGCCGCCGCCCTCGCTCCCACGCCGGAGGGGGCGGAGCTCCGCATCCTCGTCACCGAGGGCTACGTGGCGGAGGTGAAGCTCGACGGCGACATCGGCCCGGCCGGCACCCAGGCGCTGCGCTTCCTCGAACGCCTCGTCGGCCAGCGCCCGCTCACCAACGCGGCGCTGGAACGCGCGCTGCTGCTCGTTTCCGACATCCCCGGCGTGGCGGTGCGCGGCGTGCTGCGCCCGACGACGGGCGATCCCGGCGCGCTGCAGCTCGTGGCGCAGCTCTCGCGCCGGCCGGTCAGCGGCTACTTCAACCTGGACAACCGCGGCTACCCGCTCACCGGGGAGTGGCAGGGGCTGCTCGTCGCGGGGCTCAATTCCTTCACCGCGTTCGGCGAGCGGATCGAGGTCGCGATCCTCGAGTCCGAGGCGAACAACCAGACCTTCGGCCAGGTCTCCGGCGAGGTCTTCGTCGGCGGTTCCGGCCTGCGCGTGCGGCTCTACGCTGGAGCCGGGCGCGTCCGGCCCGGCTCGCCCCTCGCCGCACTCGGCTACGAGGGCGACACCTGGGTCGCAGGCATCGGCGCCACCTATCCGGTGATCCGCAGCCGCAGCCTCAATCTCTCCGTCACCGGCCAATTCGACCTGTTCGAGAGCACGGTTGACGTCAGCCCCGGCGGGGTGAGCCAGCGCGCCAGCCGCGACGCGATCCGCACGCTGCGCATCGGCGCCGAGGGCTCGGTACGCGACACGCTGCTCGGCTTCGCCCCGGCGGCAGCGGTCACCACGGCGGCTTTCCGGCTCAGCCAGGGCATCGAGGGACTCGGCTCGACGCGCTCCGGCGACCCCCTGGCGGGCCGCGCTGGCAGCGATTTCGGCTTCACCAAGCTGAGCGGGGAGGTCGTGCGCAACCAGCCGCTGCTCGCGCCGCTGCCGGGCTGGGTGCTGGGCGTGAACATCCTGCTCGCCGGGCAGTGGACCAACGACGTGCTGCCGCTGGCGGAGAAGTTCTACCTCGGCGGCGCCCGGCTCGGGCGTGGCTTCTATTCCGGCCAGCTCACCGGGGACAAGGGCTTCGGCGCCGCGCTGGAGCTGCAGCTCAGCACCGCCTTCTCCCTGGACTGGCCGGCCCTGCTCGGCGGCGGCGAGACCCAGCTCGCCACGCAGTTCTACCTGTTCCGCGACCAGGGCTGGACCTGGGAGAACCGCGCCGCGGACCCGGACCGGCGGATGGAGTCCTGGGGCGGCGGCGTGCGCATCGTCTTCGACGAGTGGCTGCAATTCGACGTCGAGGGGGTCCACCGCATCACCCGCAGCCCGGAGGCATCCGGCGCCGCGGTGCGGCGGGAGGACGCCAACGCCGTGTTCGGCCGGATGCTGGTGCGGTTCTGAGGGTCTGGGGGAATGCGGCGGTGCAACGCCAGCACGGTGCGCCGTGATCTGAGGGAGGGCTTGCCCATGCCGGCTCGTCTCGCTTCGCCTGCGCTTCGCCCCGCGGCGCGCCCCCGGCCGTGCGCTCCGCTGCGCCTGCGGCTGCTCGCGAGCACCGCGCTGCTGCCGGCGGCGGCGCTCCTGCTCGCCGCGGGCGCCGCGCGGGCGCAGCCCCTGCCCGCGCCGAACGCCGGGCCGACCGGCGGCCGCGTGGTGGCGGGCAGCGCCGCCATCACCCAGACCCCGGGCCGGACGCAGATCACCCAGTCGAGCGACCGC
>JADGHI010000094.1 GCA_019689515.1 Acetobacteraceae bacterium
CTCCTACGCCTCCTCCGGCACGGGGACGACGACGCACACGGCGACGGAGCTGTTCCGCCTCGCTGCCGGCATCGAGTTGCTGCACGTGCCCTACCGCGGCAGCGGCCCGGCGATGAACGACCTGATGGCCGGCACGGTGCAGATCATGGTGGACCAGATCGCGGGCTCGATCGGCCAGATCCGCGACGGGCGCATCCGTGCGCTGGCGGTGACCGGTGCGCGGCGCCACGCGCTGCTGCCGGATGTGCCGACGGTGGTGGAGGAAGGCCTGCCGGGCGCGCAGGCCTCGTCCTGGGGCGCGATCATGGCACCCGCAGGCACTCCGGCGCCGGCCATCGCGCGCCTCGCCGCGGCGGTGCGCGAGGCGGTGGAGCAGCCCACGGTGCGCACGCGCATGGCGAATGCGGGCGCGGACCCCGCGGCCTCGACGCCGGAGGAGCTGGCGGCGTTCATCCGCTCCGAGTCGGAGAAGTGGGGGCGCGTGGTGCGCGAGGCGCGGATCAGGGTGGAGTAGCCGCCGCTCCCGCCGCATCGCGGCGTTGTGGGCAGGGGCGGCCACGCGGCCTTCGGCATCGCCTCCATCGCGCTGGGATCCGGCTCGGCGGTCGCTTCCTGCCCCGGCGTGCCCGGCGAATCCAGCGCCGGCATCCCCTCGCGGATCGGCAGCCGTGGCCCGCGCGGCGTGCCGGCGCAGAGGCTCGGGCGCGCTTCCATAGCCGCACCGCTGCAACCGATGACTTGCGCCGATCGTGACGTGCGCTCGGCGCTTGTCCCGGCGCTCGATCTCCAAGGGATTCGTTGGGATCGAGCCGCTCTCGCGCTGCTGGTGATCGCAGGGTCCGGACAAGCTCCTCACTGTCATGAAGCGGTGCCATGCCACCGCTTGCTGTGGCCGGAACGCCCGGTTCCGCTGCTGTCGCGGCCATTCGCGGGACGGGTGGACGAGTGACATCACTTCGGAGATATCGCGCCGGCCCTTGGGGGGTGGGGGATACCGAGACCGCTCCTTCGGGGCGCAAGGAGACTCTACTCAATGATTCGCCGTCGCACTCTTCTCTCCACTGCCATGCTTGCGCCTGTCGGCGCCCGGGCCGAACAGGTGAGATGGGCCCCGAACCGCCCGATCCGCTTCATCGTTCCCTATGCCGCCGGCGGCAGCACCGACGTCGCCACCCGCATCCTGGCGGACAAGATGACGGAGATCCTGGGCCAGGCCGTGGTAGTGGAGAACCGCGGCGGTTCCGGCGGCAACATCGGCGGCGAGATCGTCGCGCGCGCCGAGCCGGACGGGCACACGCTGCTGATGTCGGGCACGGGCCTGCTCACCACCAACCGGCACATCTACCGCAGCATGTCCTTCGATCCGGCGAAGGACCTGGCGCCGATCTCGCTCGCCTACACCTCCGACATGGTGATCGTCGTGAATCCCCGCGTTCCGGCGAACACGCTGCAGGAGTTCGTGGCCCTGGCCAAGGCGAGGCCGGGCGAGCTTTCCTTCGGCTCGTCGGGGCACGGTGCCTCGACCCACACGGCTGCCGAGCTGTTCAAGATCGCCGCCGGGATCGACCTGCTGCACGTGCCCTATCGCGGCAGTGGTGCGGCCATGAACGACCTCATCGCCGGCAACATCCATATGATCCTGCTGCAGATCGCGGGCGCCGTGGGCAACATCCGCGCCGGGCAGGTCCGCGCCCTGGCCGTCACGGGGCCACGCCGCTACCCGCTGCTGCCGGAGGTGCCGAGCATCGCCGAGGCGGGCTGGCCCGAGGCGGTCTCCACCTCCTGGGGGGCCGTGATGACGACCGCGGGCACGCCGCAGCCGGCCATCCGGCGCCTCAACGAAGTGATCCGTCAGGCGCTGGCCTCGGAGACGGTCCAGGAGCGGTTCAGGAACGCCGGCGTGGACGGCGTGTCCTCCACGCCCGAGGAGCTTGCCGATTTCATCCGCGCCGAGACGGAGAAGTGGGGGCGCGTGGTGCGCGAGGCGCAGATCAGGGTGGAGTAGGGACCGGCCGAAGGCGGGCGGCGGCGGGAGACGGAAGTCACCGCGGCGGCCAGTCCGCCTTCGGCATCTCCTCCATCGCCGCGTAGTCCGGCTCTACCGTCGCCCCTAGCCCCGGCGTATCCAGCGAATCCAGCGCCAGCATCCCCTCGCGGATCGCGAGCCACGGCCCGCGCGGCGTGTCGGCGTAGAGGTCCGGGTGCGCTTCCATGAAGCGCACCGCCTCCACCTTTGGCCGCCCGGCGAATCCGTCCACGAAGTGGTGCCCGTTGCGCTCCACATGCGGCAGGCCGAGCAGCGCCACCAGCGCCAGGTCCTGCTGCACGCACACGCCGGCCAGCGTCGTGAGGTCCTCGGCGGACATGAAGTAGCGCGCCCCGCCGCCCTCCGTCGCGTTCCACGCCCGGCAGCGCGCGAGGTTGATCAGCGACCGCCACACCCCCTTGCACGCCTTGCTCGACACGCCGGCATAGCCCAGCGCCTTCGCACGCACGAAGGCATCCAGCTCGCCGTCGCTCTCGTCGATGATCACGGGACGCGCGGCGGCGAGCGCCGCCATGCTCGTCTCCAGCGCCTGGGCGCGCTGCACGGGCTGCTCGATGAACAGGATCGACTCGCGCAGCTGGTCGAGCCGCCGCTCCGCCTCCATCGCGCGCCAGAGCGCCGCGGCGCCCTCCGCGTCCGCATATTGTTCGTTGCCGTCGAGCGTCGCGTGGTAGCCGCCGGGCAGACGATCGAGCACCGCGGCGATGCGCGAAAGCCGCTCGACATCCGCCGCCACGTCGCCGCCGACCTTCAGCTTGAAGTAGCGGTGGCGGTAGGTGGTGACGACCTCCTCCAGCGTCTCCGGCAGGCCGTCGCCGACGCGCTCCGCCTGGTCGGCGGCGGTGATGGGGTCCGCGAGGCCCACCGTGTGCCGCGCATGCACCCGCCGCAGCGGCGCGAGGCCCGCGAGCATCGCCGCGAAGTCGAAGTCTGCGAGGTCGGGCGCCACCGGATGCGGTGCCATCCCGCCGATGTTCGCGCGCATCCCGGCCCAGAAGCTCACGCTGTGCAGCTTCAGCAGCGCGTCGAGGGCCGCGCGGTCCACCAGCGCGCGGCCGTAGCTCGCGACGAGTGGGTTCAGGCCCTCCCGCGCGCCGGCCGCGACCTGCTCCGCACAGGTGTCCGCGAAGTGCCCGAATGCGGTGTTCGTCCCCGCCGCCAGCGACGCCTCGCCCGCGAGTTCCAGCGCGCGGCGGAGCTGGTGTTCGTTCTGCGCATCGGTCCAGCGCGGGTCCTTGTCGAACCACTTGGCGGCGAGCGTCTCGGCCGCGACGCCCCAGCCCTCGCGCCCGTCTTCCGTGCGGATGCGCGCGCGCAGCACCGCCTGGCGGCCATGCGTGACGGTGATCATGCCGAAGCGGAAGGGCAGGCGAAGCCGGAACGGCCATTCGCGCCGCACGATCGCGACGATGCGGAAGCGTGGTGCTGCGGCGGTCATGGGCGGCCCTCCTGCAGCCCGCGCAGGTAGCCGATCGCGCGCGCGGCGCAGCCCGGCCCGTCCGGCAGGTATTCGAACGGCTCCACCGCGCAATCGCCGGCGTAGCCGGACCGGCGCAGCGCGGCGAGGATCGGGCCGAAGCGGTCGGTCCCTTGGCCCGGGCCGCGGCGGTTGCGGTCGTTCAGGTGCACATGCGCGATGAGGCCGGTCGGCACCCAGCGTTCCAGCAGCGCGGCGGCGGACTCCGCCTCGCCGTTCCCGGCGGCGCAGACGTCCAGCATGGTACGCAGCGCCGGCACGCCGATGCGGCGCACCACCTCCGCTGCCTCCGCGACATTCGTCACCCAGTTCGTCTCGCGCGGCGCGAGGGGTTCCAGGCAATAGATCAGCTCCGCACGGCCGGCCCACTCCCCGGCGCGCGCCATCGCCTCCTCCGCGCGCCGCGCGTCGTCCGGCGCCTCCACCCGCCGCTGTCGCGGCGAGCCGTGCACCAGCAGCCGCGCGCCGAGATCGGCGGCCAGACCGATCAGCCGCTCCATCACGTCGAGTGTGCGCGCGCGCACCGCCGCGTCGCCGCTTGTGATCGAGAGCCCCGCCGGCGCCACCAGCAGCCAGTGCAGCGAGGTGATCGCGATCCCCGCCTCCGCCGCCGCCCGCCGCACCTCCGCGCGCCGCTCGGCGGAAAGCCGGTGCGGCGCCTCGCGGTCCAGGGTGAAGGGTGCGATCTCGATGCCGTCATAGCCGAGCGCGGCGGCGAGCGCGCATTGCCGCGCGAAGGGCAGATCCGCGACCACCTCGTTGCAGAGTGCGATGCGCATCACCCCGCCTCCTCCAGCGACACCATTCGCCCCTCTTGAGCGGAACGCCGCGCCGCGTCCAGCAGGCGTGCGGGCAGCACGGCGCCGGAGATCAGGTCGGCCTCCGGCGTGCGGCGGAGCTTCACGCAGGTGAGAAAGTGCAACAGTTCCGCTTCGACCACCTGCACCGGATCGGCGGGCGGGAGGCCCACCACGTCGCGCGGCCTGTAGTCCGGCAGCCAGGCGCCGTTCTCCGCGGGACGGTGGCGGCCGCGGCGCAGCATGAAGGTCTCCGCGGCGAAGTCGATCTCGGCGAGGGCGTCGCGGCCGGCCACGATCACCTCCTTGCGCGTCTCGGCGCCCGGCACGACGGCGTCGAGCCAGCGCCCGGGCAGCACGCAGCCGGCCTCGATGAATCCGATCGCGCCGTCGGCAAAGCGAAGCTGGATCAGCGCCAGGTCCTCGCGCCCGCGCCCGAGCGGGTCGGCGAGCTGCGCGAAGACCTGCGTCACCGGCACGCCGGCGAGCCAGGGCAGCAGGTCGGCGAAGTGCACCGCGTCGTTCAGCAGCGCCCCGGAATCGCCGCGCGCCCGCTTCAGCCCGGAGAAGCGCGCCAGAAGGCAATGCAGCGGGCCGAACATGCCGCGCAGGATCAGGCGCTTCAGCGTCAGCGCCCTGGGGTGGAAGCGGAAATACAGCCCGACCTGGACGATGCGCCCACGCTCGCGCGCCAGCTCCGCGAGGCGTTCCGCCTCGGCCGCGGTCTCCACCGCCGGCTTCTCGAGGAACAGGTCGCGGTCGGCGCGCAGCACCATCTCGGCGAGCCTGGCGTGGGTCGGCACCGGTGTCGCGACGATCGCTGCGGCGCAGCGCGCCAGGCCGTCCTCGACGCTGTCGACGAAGCGCAGGCCGGGGAACTCCGCCGCCGCGGCGGCGCGCATCGCCGGATCGGGGTCGTGGACGACGACGCTCTGCACGCGCCTGATATTCGCGAGCGCGCGCAGATGCACCCGCCCGAAGGCGCCGCAGCCGAGCAGCAGCAGACGCGGCGCATCCTCGCCCAGCATGGCGCGCAGTGGACGCTGCCCTCCCGCCCCTCGTCAAGCGGATCCACCCGATCGGCAGTAGCCGGACGCAACAAGGGTCGGCGCGGCGGCTTGACGGACCGCCCGGGTGCGTGGAGCGTCGGCGCCGAATGCACGACTTCCGGCCCCTGAGCGAATCCGACCTGCCGCGCGCTGCCGCGCTCTCCGCCCTCATCGGCTGGAACCAGGTCCAGGCGGATTGGGCGCTGTTCCTGCGCGGCGGCGCGGTGCGCACGCTCGACGACGGCGACCCCGCCGGCGCCGCGCCCCCCGCCGCCACCGCCGCGACCATCCGGTACGGAGCCGAGCTCGCCTGGATCGCGATGGTGCTGGTGCGGCCGGATCGCCGGCGCGCGGGGCTGGCGACTGCCCTGATGCGCTGGGCGGTGGAGTCGCTGCGCGGCGTGCCCTGCGTCGGCCTCGACGCGACGCCGGCGGGGCGCGAGGTCTATCGCCGCCTCGGCTTCCGCGACGTCTGGGGGTTCCGCCGCTGGGCCATGCCGGAGGCGCTGCCGGCGGAGCCGGGCGGCGTCCCGCTCCGCCCGCTGCGGGAGGCCGACTGGCCGGCGCTCTGCGCGCTCGACGCGGCGGCGTCCGGCGCGCCGCGCGAGACCCTGCTGCGCGATTTCGCCGCGCGGATGCCGCGTGCCGCGCTGGTCGCGGTGGACGCGGCGGACATGCCGCGCGGCTTCGTGCTGGCGCGCGACGGGCTGCGCGCGCCGCAGATCGGCCCCGTTATCGCGCCCGACGAGCCCACGGCGCGCGCGCTGATCGCCGCCGCCCTCGCGGCACTGCCGCCCCCTGCCGCGCCCGGCGCGCCGCGCGCGGTGGCGGGCCTGCGCGACGCGGCCACCGGCATCGCCGCTTGGTGCGCCGCGCATGGCGCGGTCGAGCAGCGGCCCTTCACCCGCATGGTGCTCGAGCCCGCGGCCGCGCCGCCTGGCGATCCCGCGCCGATGGTCGCCGTCGCGGGGCCGGAATTCGGCTGACGCCTTCGCCTTGACGCCCGCGCGCGGGTCGCCGCACCATCCGTGCGGAAGGGGCGGCGACGGACGGGCCATGAGCCCGCTTCCGCGACCGGGCCCTCGAGGGAGGGGACGATGCGGCGCAGGGAGTTCCTCGCGGCCACCACCGGTGTTGCCGCTGCCGCGTTCACCGGCACGGTGCCGGGGCGGGCCGGTGCGCAGCCCTTGCAGAACCTCCCCTGGCGGCCCGAACGGCCGGTGACGGTCATCGTCCCCTGGGCCGCGGGCGGCAGCACCGACCAGATGGCGCGCATCGTCGCCGCCGAGCTCGAGGCCGCCATCGGCCAGCGCTTCGTCGTGGTGAACCAGCCCGGCGCCTCCGGCTCGATCGGCACGCGCAACGCGCTGGAGGCGCCGAAGGACGGCCTGACCTGGGCCGCCGGCGCGGCGGTGGATGTCGGCTGCTACAAGGTGCTGGGCCTGCTCGATACCGAGCTCAAGGACTGGCACCTGTTCCTGGCCGTGGCGAACGTCAACACCATCGTCGCCAATCCGAACAGCGGCTACCGCGATTTCGGCCAGTTGCTGGAGGCACTGAAGGCGCGCGGCCAGACCATCGGCATCTCCACCGCCGGCGTTTCCTCCGCCGGACACAACTTCATGGAGGCGATCCGCGCCGCGACCGGGGTGCAGTACCGCCATGCCACCTATGACGGCGGCGCGCCGGCCACCGTCGCCGCGGTCTCCGGCGAGGTGCCGGTGGGCGCCGTGCTGCTGGTCGAGGCGGCGGAGATGATCAAGGCGCGGCGCCTGATCCCCCTCGCCGTGCAGGCGGAGCAGGCAGTGACGCTGCAGGGCCATGGCGAGATCCCCTCGATCCGCCGCTGGATCCCGAACATTCCCGCGCCGCTGAACTACTTCGGCATCTGGGTCCCGAAGGGCGTGCCGGAGCCGGTGGCCCAGGCCATGGGCCGGGTCTGGCAGGAGCGCATCGCCAACTCGCAGCGCCTCAAGGACTACGCCAACCAGCGCGCCGCGCTGTTCACGCCGCTCCACGGCCAGCAGGCGCATGACGAGGCGTGGAAGATGGTGCGCCAGACCGCCTGGCTCTACTACGACGGCGGCAAGGCGCGGATCTCGCCGGACACGGTCGGAATCCAGCGGCTTTGAGCGAGAGCGGCGAGGCGCCGGAAACCCACCCCCCCTTCGCCGGCGAGCGGGCGCCGGTTTCTCCGCGCGCGGACCTGATCGCCGCGGCGGTGCTGCTCGCCTTCGGGCTCGGCGTCCTTGGGCTCGCGCTCAGGATGCCGACATTCGTGGAGCAGTCGGGCACCGGGCTGACCGCGCCGGGCATCGTGCCGGGCTTCCACGGGACGGTGATCGCGGTGCTCTCCCTTCTGCTCGGCCTGCGCGCCGTGCGGCGCGGCGGACTGCGCGGGGGCGGTGGCAGCGGCGCGGCGGCGGGCGTCCCGGCGGCGACGAAGCGGGAGGATGCGCTGCGGCTGTTCGTCGCCGCCGCGCTCGGCCCGCTCTACGCGGGCTTCCTGGTCGGGCGGCTGCCCTTCTGGCTCGCCACCGCACTCTTCGTCTTCGCCTTCACGGCGGGGTTCGAGTGGACGCTCGGCCGCGCCGGCCGCCCGCGCCGGCTGATCGAGGCCGCTGCCCTTGCGCTCGGTACCGGCTGGGCCGTGCAGCTCGTCTTCGAGGACCTGTTCCTCGTGCGCCTGCCGTGACCGATGCTTGACGCGCTCGGCATGCTCGGCGCCGGCTTCGCCCATGTGATGCATGGCGGGGCTGCCTTCCACGCGCTCTGGGCGACGCTGGTTGGCATCGTCGTCGGGGCCCTCCCCGGCCTGACCGCGACGATGGGTGTGGCGCTGCTCACCACGCTCACCTTCTCGATGGACCACTCGGTCGCGCTGCTGGTGCTGGTCTGCGTCTATGTCGGCGCGATCTACGGCGGCTCCCGCAGCGCGATCCTGCTCAACATCCCAGGCACCCCGGCCTCCGCCGCCTCGACGCTGGACGGCTATCCGCTGGCGCGGCAGGGCCTCGCGGGCCGGGCGATGGGCATCTCCACCTCCGGCTCCTGGCTCGGGACGCTGTTCGGCACGCTCTGCCTCGCGCTGTTCGCGCCGGTGATCGGCGAGTACGCACTGGAGTTCCAGTCCTACGAGATGTTCTGGGTGGCGATGTTCGGCATCGTTATCGCCGGATCGCTCGCCGGCGGCGATCCGCTGAAGGGCTACATCGCGGGATTCCTCGGCCTCTGGGTTGCGACGGTGGGGCAGGAGGCGAACCACGCCTATGCACGCTTCGCCTTCGGCAGCACCGACCTCGCCGGCGGGCTCGGCCTGCTGCCGGTCCTCGTCGGCGTGTTCGGCGTGGCGGAAGTGCTCTCGGCGATGCGCGGGCCGGCGGTGAGGGCGGTGTCGTCCAGGATCGACTCCGTCATCCCACGCATCCGCGACGTGCTGCGGTACTGGCGCACCGTCCTGCGCTCCGGCGCGATCGGCACCTTCATCGGCGCGATGCCGGGCCTCGGCGAGGACATCGCCGCCTGGACCAGCTACGCCGCCGCGAAGCGCGGCAGCAGGGAGGCGGAACGGTTCGGCAAGGGCAGCATCGAGGGGCTGATGGCCGCCGAGACGGGCGAGAGCGCCTGCGTCCCCGGCGCCATCATCCCGGTCCTCACCCTCGCCGTGCCGGGCAGCGCGCCGGCGGCGGTGCTGATGGCGGCGATGATGATCCATGGGCTGAACCCGGGGCCCATGCTCGCGATCCAGACGCCGGAGTTCATCTACCAGATCGTCGCGATGCTGATCGTCGCCGACATGGTGAAGCTGTTCTACGGGCTGCTCCTGGTGCGCCCGCTGCTCTGGGTGCTGCTGATCCCGCGCGAGCGGCTGATGCCGGTGGTGCTCGTGCTGTGCACGGTGGGCAGCTACGCCATCACCTCGCGGTTGTTCGACGTCTGGGTGATGCTCGGCGCCGGGCTGGTGGGGTTCGTGCTGCGCGAGCTGCGCTTCCCGATGGCGCCGCTGGTGCTCGGCATCGTGCTCGGCGACCTGCTGGACAAGAACCTGCTGCGCGGCCTGGTGCTCTCGGGCGGCGACGTCACGCCCTTCTTCACCCGGCCGATCAGCGCGGTGCTGGCGGCGCTGGTCGCGCTGATGTTCCTGATGAGCATCCCGCCCGTGAACGCCTGGGTGTCGCGGCGGATGCGCGGGGCGCTCGGCGCATTGTTGCGCCGCCGGCCGGCCTGAGGACGCAGGCGCGCCCGGCTGGACCGTGCCGCCCCCGCATGGCAGGCCTTGCCGCGACGGGGCCACTGCGGCCCGTGCGCTGCGCCAATGGGGAGAGACGAGCGATGCGGATCGAACTGACGGCGAGCGACGGCCACCGCCTGAGCGCCTACCGGGCCGGCCCGCAGGACGCGAAGCGCGGCCTGGTGGTGGTGCAGGAGATCTTCGGCGTGAACCGCCACATGCGCCATGTCTGCGACGCCTTCGCCGCACAGGGCTACGCCGTGGTCTCCCCGGCGCTGTTCGACCGCGTCGAGCGCGACGTGGAGCTCGGCTACGAGCAGGCCGACATCCAGCGCGGCCTCTCGCTGCGGGCGAAGATCGCGCCGGAGCAGGTGATGGCGGACATCGAGGCCGCCGCCGCCGCCGCACTGCCGCAGGGCGCGAAGCGGGGCATCGTCGGCTATTGCTGGGGCGGCACCGTCGCCTGGTGGGGCGCGACGCGAAGCAACAGCTTCGCCGCTTCCTCCTGCTGGTACGGCGGCGGCATCGCCGCGGCGAAGGACGAGAAGCCGCGCTGTCCGGTGCAGATGCATTTCGGCGACCAGGACCACTCCATCCCGATGACGGATGTGGAGGCGATCCGCGCCGCCCAGCCGGGCGTGGAGATTTTCGTCTACCAGGGTGCCGGCCACGGATTCGGCTGCGAGGAGCGCGGGTCGTTTAAGGCCGACGACGCCGCGCTGGCGCAGAAGCGCACGCTGGAATTCTTCGCCAGGCACCTGGGCTGAAGCGTGTGGGGCGGCGCGCGGCGGCGCGCCGCCGGTCCGCGTGCGGCGACCCTCAGCTCCGCCGCGGCCAGAACGCCTCCGCCACCGCGGATTCCGGCGGGAAGACCGTCACCGGCCGGCCGCGCTGCCACTGCACCACCATCAGCCCGGCGTTCACGCGCAGCCCGTT